>JASHRA010000042.1 GCA_030038765.1 Candidatus Dormiibacterota bacterium
ACGGTCACCGTCACCGCACTGTGCGCGCTGATCGGCACGCTCGCCGCCTGGTGCGTCGAGCGCACCGACCTGCCGGGCCGAGCGATCTGGTCCGTCCTGCTCGTGGTGCCCTTCGCCATCCCCGACCTCGTGGTCAGCTTCGGGTGGGCCTCGCTCGCCACCTGGGTCCAGGGCTTCTTCGGGGCCGCCCTCATCATGACCCTGACGCTCTACCCGCTCGTCTACCTCTTCGTCGCCGCCGCGCTGCGCAGCTCGGACCCGAGCCTCGAGGACGCGGCCCGGGGCCTGGGCGCGGGCCGCGTGAAGGTGTTCTTCCGGGTCACCTGCGGCCAGTGCCGGAGCGCGATCTACGGGGGGTGCGTGGTCGTCGCCTTGTTGCTGCTCGCCGAGTACGGGGCGTTCGAGGACCTCGGGTTCCGCACCTTCACCACCGAGATCTTCACCGAGTTCCAGGTCTCCTTCAACGTCCCGGCCGCCTGCGCCCTCTCCCTGGTCCTCATCCTGCTCGGCCTCCTGGTCCTGGGCGGCGAGGGCCTGCTCGGCGGCCGCGGCGGCGGGCGCCGCGAGGGGACGGCCACGCCGGCGCCGGTGCGACGGGTGCGCCTGGGCTGGACCCGCCTGCCCGTCCTGCTCGGCTTCACCGGGCTGGTCGGGCTGGCCCTCGGGGTCCCGGTCGGGGCCAGCATCTACTGGATGGCGGAGGGCAGCCGGCAGTCCCTGCCCGGCGGCGTCCCGCTCCTCACCGCGACCTGGTACACGCTCGCCTACAGCGGCTGCGCCGCCGCCCTCTCCACCCTCATGGCCCTGCCCCTGGCGCTGCTCTCGGTGCGCCACCCGAGGCGGCGGGTGCGGCTCCTGGAGCGGAGCACGTTCCTGGTCCTGGCCATGCCCGGGCTGGTGATCGCCCTGGCGCTCAGCTTCTTCACCGAGCGCTACGCCAGCGGCTTCCTCTACCAGAGCGCGCCCCTGCTGGTGATCGCCTACGCCATCCTCTTCTTCCCCCTGGCCCTGGTGGCGGTGACGGCCTCCGTGGCCCGGGCCCCCCAGGGCCTGGAGGAGGTGGCCCTCTCCCTGGGCCAGAGCCGGCTCACGGCCCTGCGCCGGGTGACCCTGCCCCTGGTGGGGCCGGGCCTGGGGGCCGCCTTCTGCCTCGTCTTCCTGGCCGGCGTCACCGAGCTGACGGCGACGCTGATCTTGGTCCCGACCGGGGTCCAGACCCTGGCCACCCAGTTCTGGGCCTACCAGCAGAACCTCTTCTACGGCCAGGCCGCGCCCTTCGCGCTGCTGATGATCGGGCTCGCCGTGGTGCCCAGCTACCTGCTGGAGCGCTACTTCGACCGCTCCCCGGCGCGCTCCGGCCGGCCCTCCCCTCCGAGCCCCGCCTGAGGGTGACCCTGGCCAGCTGGAGGGGAGCGGGCGGCGGCCGTCTCCCCCTCTCCCACGAGTCGGCCGCGCCAGCCCCGGGGCAGAGCCGGTCGCCGGCGGCCGGTGCGGCGACCGGCGCCGGGCCGGGTCCCGGCCTCAGGCGCGCTCCCCTGAGCGACGCCGTGGCCCTCGTCCAGGGGCGCTGGGTGCTGGCCGTCCTGGACCGGGTGGAGGACGGTCCCAAGCGGTACCGCGAGATCAAGGCGGGCATCCCGGGGATCTCCGAGAAGGTGCTCACCGAGACCCTGAGGAGGATGGAGCGGGACGGGCTCCTGGAGCGCCGGCTGGGCCCGGAGCCGAGGCCCCACCTCGCCTACCTCGGCACCCCCCGGGCCCGGGCCCTGGACCCGGCCCTGCGCCAGCTGGCCCGCTGGCACCAGCGCCACTGGGCCGGGGTGGAGCAGAGCCGCCGCCTCAGCGCCGGCCGGCAAGAGAGCCTCTGAGCGCCGCGGCGGCGCTCAGAGGCCGAAGAGTCCCTGGCCGACGAAGCCGCCGGCTCCCCCGGCCGCCCGGGGCAGGGCGGCGATGGCGCTGCCCGTGTGGGTCGTGAACTGGTTGATGGCGTCGTTCTCGGCCAGGTTGCGGAAGATGCGGATGAAGCCCTGCCGGGGGTCCCTCTGGTAGGCGAGGAAGAGGTGGCCGGCGTCGTACATCAGGGCCTGCTGCCAGGGGGGCCAGCGCTCGGCGAAGTCGGCGGCCCCGTCGTTGTAGGCGTAGCTCCGGCGCAGGATCATCTGGCCGCCGTTGTTCTCCGGGGCCGAGAGGCGGACGTGGGCGTCGACGGGGATGACCGGGTTGCCGCTCGGACCCTTGGCCGAGAGGTCGAGGGCGTCGAACTCCCCCCGCCGCCCGAGCGGGGCGCCCGACCCCTTGGTCCTGCCGATGACCTGCTCCTGCACCGCCGTGGTCTTGGAGTCCCAGTGCTCCAGCGACATGCGGATGCGTCGCGCCACGAGGTAGGTGCCGCCCCGCATCCAGGCCGGCCCCTCGGACCCGACCCAGAGGTAGGCCCTCTGCTGGGGCTGGGTCCTGGGGTTGATGGTGCCGTCCTTGAAGCCCATCAGGTTGCGCGCCGTGCCGGTGCTGGCCGGGGTCTCGTTGAAGCCGGCCTGGACCCAGCGCACCTGGCTGGCCCCGGCGCCGAGCCTGGCCAGCTGGCGGACGGCGTGGAAGGCGACGTAGGGGTCATCGGCGCAGGCCTGGACGGTCAGGTCCCCGCCCGTCTTCTGCGCGGTCAGCTGGTCGCCCGGGAAGCGGGGCAGGTCGACCAGAGCCGCCGGCCGGTGGCGGCGCAGGCCGTAGCGGTCGTGGCCGTCCTTCTCGAAGACGCCGGGGCAGAAGCCGAAGTTCAAGGTGAGCCGGGCCGGGCCCAGGCCCACCACCTCCTCGCTGTCGTGGCCCTTGACGCCAGCCAAGCCGTCCCGCTCCGCCAGCTCGCCGGAGCTGAGGCGGGCGGCGGCCCGCGTCCAGACCCGGAGCAGCTCCACCAGCTCGGAGCGCCGCTCCGCGGTGAGGTCGAAGACGGCGAAGTAGGTGCTGGCCTGGGCCGGCGTCAGGATGCCTCCCTGGTGGCCTCCGTAGAAGGGCTCCGTCCCATCCCGGTACCCGGTCCCGAGGAGGGTCTGGGGAGCAGCGGAGCCGAGCCGCAGGCCCACCGCCATCGCCCCCGCCCCGACCGCCGTGCCCCCGGCGGCGGCCAGGAAGCGGCGCCGCGAGAAGACCCGCTCCCAGGGCCCGTGACCGTGGCCGGGCGCCCCGCCCTCCGGCTCCTCCTTCTGAGGCAAAGTGCTCCCGCCCTAGTGGAGTAGGCCGAGGGTGTTGGTGTCGTCCTTGGCGAAGTACACCGACCTGCCCGAGGGTGTGAGGGCGAGGCCGAAGAGGTCCCCGCTCCCGGGCGGCGACTGGGAGGGGTCGGGATCGACCGCCACCTCACCCAGCTGGCGCCCTCCGGTGCTGAGCTCCACGATGTCGCCGTCCAGCCCGTTGGTGAGGAGGAGTTCCCCGTGAGCGCCCGCCACCAGGGCCAGGGGATGGCGCAGCAGGTGGCCGCGGCTGATGACGCGCCCGGGCGTCGCCGCGCTGGAGCGGGTGAGGGCATGGGGAACCGCCACCACGGCGTTGGCCAGGGGATCGGCCACGTAGGCGGTGCCGTCGACGTAGGACACCCCGGTGGGGCCGATGACGAAGGCGCTGGCGCTGGCGTGCTCCGGGAAGCCGGTGGCGATGACGGTCATGGCGCTGACCGTGGGCGGCCCCGAGGAGGGCACGGCGAGGGTGATGCGGACCAGGTCGCCCTGGTCCACGACCGGCTGCCCCGGCCCCTTGACCCCGACCAGGGTGTTGGTTAGGAGGAGCGTGGCGGTGCTGCCCTGGTCCACCGTCGCCATGTCCCAGGGACCGTCGATGTCCGGGCCGCTGATGGTGGAGACGGCCTTGCCCGAGGGGCTGATCAGGATCAGGCAGCCGGGGCCGGCGGTGGCCGTCGTGCCGCCGCTGCTGGGGGTGCTGCCGACGATCACCCAGCCGGTCGAGAGCATGGCCATGGCGGTGGTCAGCCCAATGCCGCCGGGACAGCCGGCGAGGTCGGCGGGCACGGTCGCGAAGAGGACCGTCTTGCCCGCCGGCGAAACCGCCACGATGGTCCGCCCCGTCCCCTGCTTGTTGCTGCTGGCGTTGAAGTTGTCGACCAGGACGTCGCCCTTGGCCACGACGCCCGCCGAGACGGGCGCCACCAGCACCGCGTAGGGGTTCTCGTCACCGTTGCTGGGGGTGGTCGAGGCCAGGGTGCGCAGCCTGTCGATGCCGCCCAGGACGCCGGCCGGGCGGGTCTCCCGGTGGCTCCGGTGGCCGAGCGGGACCGCGGCCGCCGGAGCCTGGGCGCAGGCGGAGACCAGCGCGGCGAGGCAGCCGACCGCCAGCGCCCAGAGCACGGGCGGTCGGCGGCGGCGCCGGACGACGCCAGCCGCGGAACCCCCTCTCCCCTCCTCCGGAATCGCTGCGCGGAGCATGCTGGTGATCCTCTCCGGGCTCGGCTGGAACCTGCACGCTTGATTAATCGCAAAGTGAAAAGATGCGTCAAGGCACGTCAGGCTCCGTGCGCGGACCGGGAGGTAAGGGGCTGCGCCCGGAGCTCGTCGGAGCCTCAGTGGGTGACGCCGTCGCCCCGGGGTCGATGTGGTACACAGTGGGGGTGCGCGTGGGCGTGGTCTTCCCCCAGACCGAGATCGGAGCCGACCCGGGCCTGGTCCGGGAGTACGCCCTGGAGGTGGAGCGGCTGGGCTACCTCCACATCGCCGCCTACGACCACGTGCTCGGCGCCGACCCCGCGGCGCACCCCGGCTGGAGCGGTCCCTACGACGTGGACACCCAGTTCCACGAGCCCATGGTGCTGTTCGGCTACCTGGCCGCCATCACTTCGCTGGAGCTGGTCACCAGCATCCTCATCCTGCCCCAGCGCCAGACTGCTCTCGTGGCCAAGCAGGCGGCCCAGGTCTCCATCCTCACCGGGGGCCACTTCCGCCTCGGGGTGGGCCTGGGCTGGAACCGGGTCGAGTACCGGTCCCTGGACCAGCCCTTCGAGCGCCGTGGCCGCCGCTTGGAGGAGCAGATCGCGCTCCTGCGTCGGCTCTGGTCCGAGCGCTCGGTGACCCACGAGGGTCGCTTCGACCGCATCGACGGGGCCGGGCTGGCCCCGCTCCCGCCCCAGCGCCCGATCCCGATCTGGATCGGCGGCAGCTCCGAGCCGGCGCTGCGCCGGGTCGGACGCCTCGGCGACGGCTGGTTCCCCCAGGCCCGGCCCGGAGAGGAGCTGGAGCGGGCGCGGCAGCTGGTCGAGGAGGGGGCGCGGGGCGCCGGACGCGACCCCTCCGCCATCGGCATGGAGGGCCGGCTCAGCCTGGGGACGCTGGCGGACGAGAGCGTGGCGGAGGCGGCCCGGAGCTGGCTCCAGGCGGGCGCGAGCCATCTCTCCGTCAACACCATGGGCGCTGGCCTGGCCAGCCCCGGGGCACACCTGCGCAGGCTCGCCGAGGTGGCCCCGGAGCTGGGCCTGGGCACCGGCTGAGCCGAGCCCGGGAGCCAACCCTCCGCCGTGCCCGAGCTCCCCGAGCTGGAGGGTCTGGCCGCCTTCCTTGACCAACGGACAGCCCGGCGGGAGCTGGTGAGGTTGGAGCTGGGCTCGCTGCCGGCGCTGAAGACCGTCTCGCCCCCGCTCCAGGACCTCCTGGGCCAGCGCGTCCGCGGCTGGGGTCGGCGGGGCAAGTTCCTCCACCTCGACCTGGAGCGGGACCACCTGGTCCTGCACCTGGGCCGGGCCGGCTGGGTGCGCTGGTACGAGCGCCTGTCGGGGACCCGGATCCGGATCTCCCGGGGGCCGCTGGCCCTCCGCCTCGGCCTGGGCGGCGAGCCGGGAGCGGGCGAGGGGCCCGGGCTGGACGTGACCGAGGCGGGCACGGAGCGGCGCCTCGCCATCTGGGCCGTGGCCGACCCGCAGCAGGTGCCGCAGCTCAGGGCTCTGGGCCGGGAGGCGCTCGACCCCGGCCTGGACGCGGCCGCGCTGGGGGCGCTGCTGGCCTCCGCCAAGGGCGCCCTCAAGTCCGCGCTCACCGACCAGTCGCTCCTGGCCGGGATCGGCAACGCCTACTCCGACGAGATCCTCCACGCCGCCCGGCTCTCGCCGCTGCGGCCCGCCCACGCGCTCTCGTCGGCCGAGCTGGAGGCGGTGCATGGCGCGCTCCGCGCCGTCCTCGGCGGCGCCGTGGACGCGGCCCGCTCGATGCCCCCGGACCGGCTCAAGGAGGCCAAGGCGGCGGCCATGAGGGTGCACGGCCGGAGCGGGCAGACCTGCCCCGACTGCGGCGACACGGTCCGCCAGGTGGCCTACGCCAGCCGCTCCTGGCAGTACTGTCCGGGCTGCCAGACCGGCGGTCGCGTCCTCGCCGACCGGCGCCTCTCCCGGCTGCTGCGCTAGCCAGGCGGGAGGCGCGCTCCCGGAGCGGCTCCGGGTGCGGCTACTTCACCACCACGATCTTGCCCAGCATCCCGAGCTGCTCGTGGGGGATGCAGAAGTACTTGTAGGTCCCGACCACGGTGAACTTGTGGCTCCAGGACTTGCCCGGGGAGAGCGTGTGGTTCCAGCCCGTGGCCCCGGTCGGGAGCTCGGCGTCCTTGGCGTTGGCGGCCAGGCTGGCCTCGTCGGTGGTGGTGTGGGAGACGGAGCCGGTGTTGCGCCAGGTGACCTTGCCCCCCTTCTTCAGGCACACCTTGGCGGGGCTGAACTTGAGCGCGTTGGTGGCGTCCACCGTCACCTTCGCCTTGGCCGTCTTGGGGCTGCAGCCATCCGCCAGCAGCCGCGCCTGGACCCGGGCCGAGGCCGGGGCCAGCAGGGAGACCTGGGCCAGGCCGAGCAGGGGCAGGGCCAGGCCCAGGGCTAGCGCCGGGAGCAGCAGCGGGCGCCGCCGCCAGAGATGATGCCTGATCGAGATCCGCATGCCAGGGCTCCCCTGTGGGTCGTGAAGTAGGCCGCAGGCCCATTGTGCGCCCCTCCCCGGGCCCGGCCGGTGCGGCCAAACTATCGGCAGCATGGCCAACTGTCCCGAGTGCGGCACCGAGGTAGGCGCGGGCCAGCGCTTCTGCGGCCAGTGCGGGGCGCGCCAGCCCGAGGGCTGCGCCAGCTGCGGCGCCCCGCTGCAGCCGGGCCAGCGCTTCTGCGGCCAGTGCGGGGCCCCGGTGGCGGGGGCGGCACACCCGCCGACCGCGGCCCCGGCGCCGGCCAGCAACGCCGCCGAGGTGCGCCTGGTCTCGGTCCTCTTCGTTGACCTGGTCGGTTTCACCTCCCTCTCCGAGACCAGGGACGCCGAGGACATGCGCGAGCTGCTGAGCAACTACTTCGCGGTCGCGCGCCAGGTCGTGGGGCGGCACGGGGGCACGATCGAGAAGTTCATCGGGGACGCGGTGATGGCGGTCTGGGGCACGCCCGTGGCCCACGAGGACGACGCCGCCCGCGCCGTCCGTGCCGGGCTGGAGCTGGTCGCCGAGATCCGCAGCTTCGCCGACCGTGTGGGCGCGCCCCAGCTCCAGGCCAGGGGCGGGATCGTCACCGGCCGGGCCGCCTCCTGGGCCAGCACCGCCGAGGGCCTGGTGGTCGGGGATCGCGTCAACACCGCCTCCCGGGTGCAGTCGGTGGCCGAGCCGGGCACGGTCCTGGTCGAGGGCCTGACCCGGGAGGCGACCGACTACGCCTTCGACTACCGCGAGGCGGGCAGCTTCCAGGTCAAGGGCAAGGCGGAGCCGATCCAGCTCTGGCAGGCGGTGCCCCGCTCGGGCGAGCGGGAGGAGCGCCGGGGACCGGCCGAGCCCAGCACGACCATCGGCCGGGAGGCAGAGCTGGAGCGCCTGGAGCAGCTCTTCGACGCCTCGGCGGAGCGCTCCGAGGCGGCCATGGTGGTGATCAGCGGCCCCGCCGGGGTGGGCAAGACGCGCGTCCTGCTGGAGCTGGAGGAGCGCCTCCGGCGCACGCGCCGCCCGGTCCTCTGGCACGAGGTCGGCTGCACCTCCTACGGCTCCGAGGTCGCCTACTACGCCCTCTCCCGGATCGTCCGCCAGCGCCTCGGGGTGCGCGACGAGGACTCGCCCGAGCTGGTCTCGGAGAAGCTCCAGCGTGGTCTCCTGCGCTACCTGCCCGAGGCCGCCGACCGCGAGTTCGCCGCCCCCAAGCTGGCCGTCCTGCTGGGCCTTCCCGGGCCCGAGCCCACGCCCAGCCGGGACGAGTTCTTCGCCGCCTGGCGGGGCTTCCTCGAGGGCCTGGCCCGGATCCGTCCCCTGGTGCTGGCCATCGACAACCTGCAGTGGGCCGACTCCGGGCTGCTGGACTTCCTGGAGCACCTGATCGAGGTCTCGAGCGGCCTCCCCCTCCTGGTCATCGGCCTCTGCCGGCCGGAGCTGCTCAACCGCCGCGAGGGCTGGACCCAGCGCCGCGGCTTCTCCCTGGTGCCCATCGACCGTCTCCAGGACGAGGAGATCGAGAGCCTGCTCCAGGAGCTGGTGCCGGCCATGCCGCGCGCCAGCCGCGGGCGGGTGGCGGACCGGGCCGAGGGCATACCCCTCTACGCCGTGGAGACGGTGCACATGCTGGTGGGCCGCGGGCTGGTGGTGGAACGGGACGGCGTCCGCACCCTGACCCAGGAGCTGACCGCGCTGGAGACCCCGGTCTCGCTGGAGGCGCTGATCGCGGCCCGCCTGGACGAGCTGGCGGCCCCCGAGCGGAGCCTGGTCAAGGACCTGGCCGTGCTCGGCCTCAGCTTCAGCCGGGACGCGGTGGCGGCGCTCAGCCCCGAGGACCCGGGGCGGCTCGACCAGCTCCTGCTCTCGCTCCAGCGCCAGGGGGTGCTGAGCCCCGGCTCCGACGGCAAGGACATGGCCAGCCACGGCTTCTCCTTCTCCCAGACCCTGCTCCGCGCGGTCGCCTACGACCGCCTCGGCAAGCGGGAGCGGCGGGCCCGCCACCTGGCCGTCGCCGCCCACCTGCGCGACGTCTTCGAGAGCGGCGCGGACGACGTCAGCGAGTCGGTGGCGGCCCACTACCGCGACGCCTACGCCACCGACCGCAACGCGCCCGACGCCGCCGAGGTGGGAACGCAGGCGCGCCAGTGGCTGGCCCGGGCGGCCCAGCGGGCGGCCGCCGTGGGCGCGCCCGAGCGGGCAGCCAGCGACCTCCTCCAGGCCGCCGAGCTGTCGCCGGACGAGGAGGAGGCCCTGGGCCACCGCGAGGGGGCGGCCTCGATGTACTTCCGGGCCGGGCTCATGGCCGAGTCGCTGGAGAACTTCGAGATGGTGGCGGTCGCCTACCGCGAGGCGGGCCGGGAGCTGGACGCGGCCCGGCTCGAGGGCGAGATCGGCAGCGCCCTGGGGCGGCTGGGCCGGGCGGGCGAGGCCACGGTCCGCCTGCGCGAGGCGCTGGCGGTGCTGGAGGGAGCCGCGGCCGGCCCCGCCCTGGCCCAGGTCTGCTCCCAGCTGGGCCGGGAGCTGTCCATCGCCGGCGAGGTCGAGGAGGCGACCCCGGTGGTGGAGCGGGCGCTGCAGCTGGCGGAGCAGCTGGACCTGCCCCAGGTCCTCTGCGACGCCCTCGAGACCAAGGCCCTGCTGGTGCGCAGCTCGGGCCAGTCGCTGGAGGCGCTGGAGCTCTTCGAGCGCACCATCTCCATCGCCGCCGAGCGCGGGCTCACCACCGAGGAGCTCTCCGGCCACGCCAACAGCGCTGACATCCGCATCGCCAACGACCTGCCCGGCGCCGTCGCCCACCTGGAGGCGGCCATCGCCATGACCCGGCGGCTGGGCCAGCGCTACAACGAGACCTTCCTCAGCGGCAACCTCATGCTGGCCCAGGTCTTCTCCGGGGAGTGGGCCGAGGCCGAGGCGGTGGCCCGAGGCCTGCTCCAGGAGGAGCGCCACGGCCAGGAGATCGTGCACAGCCGCCTGCTCCTGATCCGGGCCCTGCGCGGTGAGGGGGCGGCGGCGCGCGAGGAGCTGGGCCACCTGGGCCGCTGGGAGCACCACGACTCCAAGGAGCCGCGCACGCTGCGGGTGGCGCTGGAGGGGACCGTGCTGCTGGCCGAGGGCCAGCTGGAGGCGGCCCTGGAGTGCTCCCGGGCGGCCCTGGAGCAGGCCATGCCCAGCTTCGGGCTGCGCCACGAGATCACGCGCCAGGCCTGGCCCGACGCCTGCGAGGCGGCCCTGCGCCTGGGCCGGGGCGCGGTCCTCGCCGGCCTCCTGGACCTGCTCCAGGCGACCCCCCCAGAGGGTCTCCCCCCCTACCTGGAGGCCCAGCTGCTGCGCTTCCGCGGCCTCTCTCTGGGCGCAGGCGCGGAGAGCGCCGAGCTCCTGGCCCAGGCCGGGGAGCGCTTCTCCGACCTCCACTACCCCTACTGGGGCGCCCGGACTCTCCGGGAGTGGGCGGCCTCGGCTCCGGCCGACGGCCCTCCTCCGGAGCGGCTCCAGGAGGCGGCAGCGGAGCTGGCCCGGCTGGGGGCGGCGGAGGCCCGCTGAGGGGAACAGTCGAGCCCCCAGCCGGCCATCCGATCTCGCCCGGGCTGGACGGGAAGGGCGGCCGGGATGCATAATCCGGCCGCGGATACAGAACCGGCCAGTGGTCGGACGAGTCTCTGGGAACGCGTGTTGGGCGGCCGCGGCTCCGAGGGGGGAGGAACGTGCCAGCCGTCGCATGGGATGGGGAAGCGGGTGCCGAGCAGGCCCGCCCCGACCCCGCTTCGGGCGGGGGGGAGTCGCCACTGAAGATCGTGCGCGGGGTCCTGGGGACGCTCCTGGGAGCGGCGCTGGTTCTCTTCTTCATCGCCGTACTCTTCCTCGCCGTCATCACGCGGCAGAACTCTGAGGGCGTCCCCACCGCGTTCGGGCAGCGCGCCTTCGTCGTCCTCAGCGGTTCCATGACCGGCACCTTCAGCGCCGGTGACCTGATCCTCGACCGCGTGCCCACGGCGCAGCAGGCGAACCACCTGTACAAGGGCCAGGTGATCAGCTTCGAGGAGACGACCAAGGGAGGTGGTCTGCTGGCGGTGATCAGCCACCGCATCTACCGCGTCCAGCACACGCTCGACGCCAAGACCCAGACCAGGGTCACCACCTACGAAACCAAGGGCGACGCCAACCCCCAGCCGGACCGCAACCGGGTCCTGCCCCAGGAAGTGCTGGGCGTCTACGAGGGCCGCATCCCCTACGCCGGCTACGTGCTCAATGCGCTGCACCAGCCGGTCACCTTCGTGCTGGTGGTCAGCCTCCCCTTCGCGGTCCTGATCCTCCTGGAAGCGCGCCGCCGTTGGAAGGCGGTCAAGCCGGAGGGCTGAACAGAGCACAGAGCAGCAAGCACGCGAGAGGGCGGCGGGCGCTCGCCCGCCACGCCGTTGAGAGAGCAACTGACCAAGGAGGACGACTGACTTGAAGCTACTTCGGAATCGGACCACGATCGTGCTCGCCTCGGTGGGCGCGATCGGGGCCATCGCGGCGATCGCCACGGCGGCGAGCCTGGCACTCTTCTTCGACCCGGTGGCGCCGCAGACGGCCACCTACGTGGCCGGCAACGTGACTCTGCAGAACGACGTCACCGCCGACTGCAATGTCACCGGCATCGCACCCGGCTACAGCACGGACGGGTACCCCGGCAACCTCGGGGACCAGAGTGGACAGAAGTGCACCGTCGACATCTTCTACACCGGGTCCCTGGACGCCTTCCTGGCACTGGATGTCAGCGTCTCCACGTCCGCGGGTACGGACACGGTGGCCTGCAACGGCGGCGACGCCAGCGGGACCGCCGCGTGCGAGCCCCTCTACGACCCGACCAACTACTCCGCCGGCACCAATGACCCGCTGGAGGTCTACGTGCTCGCCAACGGGGACAGCTACAACGGAGAGAACGCCCCCACTCAGGCGTTCGGGATCGGCAGCGACCAGACCATCACCGACCCCGGCACCACGGGCGTGGACACCGGCTACAGCGGTACCGCCTCGACCGGAACGGCGGCCAAGTGCGAGTCTGCCACTGGTACCGATTGCCCGGTGCAGGGCGGCTTCAAGTACCTGGAGTCCTTCTCCGTCTACGTCTACTGGCCCTTGGACGAGAGCGGGCAGAACGTCTTCCAGAACTCGTCCGCGACGATCACCCTGACCGAGCACGCGGTCCAGGCAGCCGACAACGCGCTCTTCTCCTGCTCACCCATCCAGGACGGACAGGGCACGCCGGCCAACTACGAGAACCCGGACCAGCCCTCGGCGGGCTGGGGCGGCGGCTTCAGCGCGGGCGGGAGCGACTTCCCCGCGGCTGGCAGTTGCCCGGCCATCGACTCTCAGACCAACGGCGAGGACTGGACGTCGGCCTTCCCGACCTCGGAGCTCCTGCCCTTCTTCCATCCGAACAACTGATCTGAGCGACAACTGACGCGCGATCCCGGGGCGGCTCAGGCCGCCCCGGGAACACCGCCCCTCGGTCCGGGCGACGCCGGCGTGCCGGCTGAGACCCGGGCCATTGACCTAGGAGGACGAGCGATCTTCAGAGCACTCAGGAGCCGGACCACGATCGTGCTCGCGTCGGTGGGCGCGATCGGGGCCATTGCCGCCATCGCCACGGCGGCCAGCCTGGCCCTCTTCTTCGACCCGGTGGCGCCCCAGCAGGCGCAGTACGTGGCCGGCAACGTGACCTTGCAGAACGGTGTCACCGCCAACTGTGACATCACCGGAATCGCGCCCGGATACAGCACCAAGGGCTACCCGGGTGGCTTCGGGGACCAGAGCGGGACGCCCTGCTCGATCAGCATCGACTACACCGGCTCGCTGGACGCTTTCCTGGCCCTGGACGTCAGCGTCTCGACCTCGGCCGGCTCGGACACCATCGCCTGCAACGGCGGTGACGCCAGCGGGACCGCCGCCTGCGAGCCGCTCTACAACCCCTCGGTAGGAGACACGGGCACCAACGACGGCCTCCAGGTCAAGCTCTTCGGGCAGGGCACCGGGTACGACGGCGAGAACGGCCATCCCCAAGAGTTCGGCATCGGGAGTGACCAGACGCTCTCGCAACCGGGGACGGTTGGAGTCGACACCGGCTACACCGGGGTCTCCAAGACAGGGAACCCCGCGCTCTGCGAAGGAAGCGGGATAGACTGCCCGATCCTGGGCGGCTTCAAGTACCTCGAGACCTACACCGTGTACGTCTACTGGCCCCAGGACGAGGGGGGACAGAATCCCTACCAGAACTCCTCCGCCACCATCACCCTGACCGAGCACGCGGTCCAAGCGGCGGACAACGCGCTCATGTACTGCCCCCTCATGACTGACGTATCGAGTGGGGGCGTGCCGGGCTCCCAGTACGATGCCCCTGACCAGCCCTACGCCGGTTGGGGCGGCGGGTTCAGCGCGGGAGGGACGAGCTCGCCGGCGGCCGGCAGCTGCCCGACGATCGACAACGAGGCCGACGGCCAGGACTGGGTACCGGGCTTTCCGGGCTCAGAACTGCTGCCCTTCTTCCACCCCAGAAGTTGACCTGAGATCCCGGGACGGCCGGGGCCGTCCCGGGACGACCGCCTCGGTCCGACCGCGGCTGGACCGATCAGGAGCCACGACTTGAACCCATTCCGGAGCCGGGCGACCATGGTGCTGGCCGCGGCCGGGGCCGTCGCCGCCCTGGCGTCGGTCGCCACCTGGGCCAGCCTGGCACTGCTCTTCACCCAATCGGCCGCGCGGCCAGTCCAGTACGCGGCCGGCGACGTCACCCTGAGCCAGGACTACACCAGCAGCTGCACCGTGACCGGCATATCCCCCGGCTACAGCACCCAGGGCTACCCCGGCTCTCTCGGCACCCAGGGTGGCGCTCCCTGCCAGGTGGAGGTCACCTACACCGGCTCCGTGCCCGCCTTCCTCGCCACCGACGTCAGCGTCACCACCGAGGCCGGCGGTGACACCCTCGCCTGCAACGGCGGGGACGCCAGCGGGACAGCGAGCTGCGCCCCGCTGTACGACCCGGCCAACGGCGGCACCGCTGACCCGCTCGAGGTGTTCCTGGAGAGCAGCACGCCCGGGGCCGGCCAGAGCTACGGCATCGGGGACGACCAGACCGACACGGTGCCGGGCACCGTCGACGTGGACACCGCGTACACCGGCACCTCCGCTGTGGGCACGGCGGCCGAGTGCGCCGCCGCCAGCGGCGACGACTGCCCGGTGCTCAGCGGCTACACAGAAACCTACGACGCCTACTTCTACCTCCCGCAGGTGCAAGGGCAGGACCAGGACGTCTACCAGGGAGCCTCCGCCACCGTCACCATCACCGAGCACGCGGTCCAGGCGGCGGGCGACCCGCTCTTCCAGTGCTCCCCCCTGGTGGACTCGCAGGGCGGCTCCTACGAGGATCCCGACCAGCCCGAGGCGGGCTGGAGCTCAGGCCTGAGCGCCGGCGCGGGAGGAGCGGGTCCCGCCGTGGGCCAGTGTCCCTCCATCGACGCCACCACCGACGGCACCGACTGGACGGCCAGCAGCCCGGCATCGGAGCTGCTGCCCTTCTACCACCCCGACAGCTGACACGCCGCGGGAGCCGCTCCCGCCGGAGTCCCACGGCGAGCCGCACGCGCTGCTACGATCCCCGGCTGGCCGGGCCAAT
>JASHRA010000043.1 GCA_030038765.1 Candidatus Dormiibacterota bacterium
GGGCCCGGGTACCAGGGCCGGGTCAGCTCGCCCCCGGGGGCGCCCTCCACGACGTGGAGCTGGGGCCGTCGGCCCGGTTCCAGGAGCGCCTCCAGGCCCTGGCTCAGGCCCAGGGCGCAGGCCCCGCTGCTGGCGAAGACGAAGACCGAGTCCCAGTCCCCGGCGGCGGCCAGCTCGGCGGCGACGCCGCGGTAGGGGTTGGGGGCGAGCGGGTGCACCGAGCCGCGGAGGTCGGCCAGCCCCCAGGCGCGCACCGCGTGGTGGAGGAGAGCCACCGGCGCCCCGCTCATGACCACCGCCTGGGGCTGCCGCCGGAGCGCCTCCAGCTTGGCCGCGGGGGTCCGGGGCGAGACCAGGCTGAGCAGGCGGAGGCCGCCCAGGGTGGCGTAGGCGGCGGCCGCGATGGCGGCGTTGCCCGAGGAGGAGACGACCGCCTGGGAGTGCCCCTCAGCCAGCAACACGGAGCAGAGCCAGCTCATCAGCCGGGCCTTGTGGGAGCCGGTCGGGGAGAGGTCCTCCCGCTTCAGCCAGAGCGCCTCTAAGCCCAGCTGGCGAGCCAGCTCGGGGGCCTCCTGCAGGGGGGTCAGGCCCTCGCCCAGGGAGAGGCCGCGCTCCACCGCTACACTCCCGCCCAGGAGCTCCCGGTGGACCCACTGCCCGGCGGTCGGGGTCCCCATCTCAGCCCCGGACAAGGAGGGCCCAGGTGTCAGCGACCGACCCGGCGGCGCCGCGCTGCCCGGACTGCGGCGCCGAGCTGGACCTCAGCGACGCCACCGAGGCGGGCGACCTGGCGGACTGCCCCAACTGCGGCGCCACCTTCGAGCTGGTCTCCACCGCCCCGATCAGGCTGGAGCCGTTCGTGGACGAGGAGAAGTAGCCCGCCGCACCGCCTGGCGAAAGCCGCCCTCGCCGTAGTGGGCGCTGAAGAAGCCGGGGCAGGCCGGGGAGAGGAGCACGGCGTCGCCCGGCAGGGCCAGCCCCCGGGCCAGCCGGACCGCCTCCAGGAGGCGCTCCGAGCGGTGCACCAGGGCGCCGCGACCGGCCGCCCGGAGCGCCTGCGCCAGCTGCTCCGAGCCCGCTCCCGGGAGCAGCACCACGGCCCGCAGCGGGTCCCCCTCCAGGGTGGCCAGCTGGGAGAAGTCGATGCCCTTGTCGTCGCCCCCGGCGATCAGCACGCTGGGTCGGTGGAGGGCCCGCAGGGCCGCGACCGTGCTCTGCGGGGTGGTGCTGGAGAGGTCGTCCACGTACTCCACGCCGTCGCTGACCTGGACCAGCTGGGTGCGGTGGCGCAGGGGGGTGAAGCGCTCCACCGCGGCCGCCGCGCCGGCCAGCAGGGCGGGGTCCGGGGGGACCGCGGCGGCCAGCAGGGCGAGGGCGCAGCGAAGGTTGGCCAGGTTGTGCTCCCCCAGAAGGGGCACCCGGGCCGCCTCCATCACCGGCAGGGAGCGCTCCCCGCAGCGGAGCATGATCCGCTCGCCCTCCTGGTAGCAGCCGTCACGTGCCCCCAGCTGCTCCAGGTTCCGGGCGAAGCGGAGCTCGCGCGTCCCGGGGCCCAGCTCCCCGGTGCCGAGGCTGACCGGGTCGTCGCCGTTGCGCACCGCCAGCTGGCAGCCGGGCAGGTCGAAGATGCGGCGCTTGGCCCGGACGTAGCCCTCCATGCCACCGTGCTCGTCCAGGTGGTTGGGCGTGATGTTGGTGATGGCGCCGATGCGCGGCGCCCGCTCCAGCTGGAGCAGCTGGCGGTTGCTGATCTCCAGCACCAGGCAGCCGCCGCCGCGGTCCCGGGCCACCTCCTCCAGGGCCTGGCGGTTGTGGCGGTCGTTGCCGGCCAGCCAGACGGTGTGGTAGCGGCCGCTGGCCCGCAGCAGCTCGGCCGCCAGCCAGGTGGTGGTGGACTTGCCGTGGCTGCCGGTGACGCCCACCACCTCGCCCTGGGCCAGGTCCAGGTAGGCCTGGGCCAGGGAGTAGAAGGGGTGGCCCCGCTCCCGTAGACGGTGCAGGGGCGCGTTGGCCGGGGAGAGGAACCAGGCCTGGGTCGCGATCACCAGGGCCGAGCCCTCAACGCCCTCCAGGTAGCGGCCGCCGAGGTGGAGCTCGGAGAGTCCGCCCAGCAGCTGCTGGAGCCGCTCCGCCCGCTCCTCTCGGGAGAGGCCGGCGTGGGCCAGGGAGTGGGCGTGGGCGAGGGCGTCGCGGTCCGGCTGGCGGTCGTGGCCGACGACATTGGGGAAGCCGGCAGCGAGCAGGTACCGGGCCATCTCACCGGCCTCGACGCTGGCCACTCCGACCACGTCGACGCGCTCGTCACGCAGCCGCGCCAGCGCCGGCGGCAACCGGAGCTGGGCCCCGGCCCCGGCTCCTGGCCCGCTTCCCGGCCGCTCCATCCGGCCCCAGGTTAGCGGCTCCGCGAGCCGGCTCAGCCGTCGCTGATCCGACCCTCCGCCGGAACCGCCGAGCTCAGGACCGGGCGGGGCCACCGGGCAGCTCGTCCGCTGCCTCCCGGAGCAGCTCCCTCAGGTCAGCCGCCAGCCCGGGGTCGGCCAGCCAGCGCTCTCGGTCCTGGAGGAGGGTGTCCAAGGGCAGGAACCCGGGTCGCCGGGGCAGCGGCACCAGCTCCGCCACCGGGCGTCCGCTCACCGTGACCCTCAAGCGCTCGCCCCGCTCCGCCCGTCGCAGTGCCGCCCCGGTGTCACGCCCCAGCTCGCGTGCCGTGATGTCCGCCACGGCAGGCAGTTTCGGCGATCTGCCCGGGGAGGTACGCGATCCCTACGGGCGGCGGGGTGCTCATCTGCTCCGGGCCCCGGGCAGGCGCCGCACCGCCACCACCTGGTAGCGCTCGCGGAAGGCGTCGAGGGGCTCCGCCAGCACCTGGCCACGCTCCCGGCAGGCGTGGATCACGTTCCCCGGGTCCAGCGCCAGGGCGATGTGGCTGCTCCGGCCGGGAGCTCGGTGCACCGCCCCCACCAGGTCCGCGGGCGCGAGCTCCCCCAGCGCCACCCGCTCCCCGCTGCGGCGCT
>JASHRA010000044.1 GCA_030038765.1 Candidatus Dormiibacterota bacterium
TAGACACCGGTGATGAGGGCCAGGCCTACCACCACCTCACTGGCGGCGACCGCGATCACGATGAGCGCGAAGACCTGTCCCGCCATGGTGTGCGTGTAGCGAGCGAAGGTCACCAGCGCCAGGTTGCCGGCGTTGAGCATGAGCTCGATGGACATGAAGACCACGAGCGGGTTGCGCCGGACCATGACCCCGAGGGAGCCGAGGCTGAAGAGCGCGGCCGAGAGGATCAGGAAGCCGGGGAAGAGGTTGCTCATTCCTCCTCTCCGGGGCGGCGCCGACGGGACAGGTAGACGGCGCCCACGGCCGCCACCAGCAGCAGCACCGAGGTCACCTCGAAGGGCAGCAGGAAGGTGGTGAAGAGCTGCTCGCCCAGCGTCTGGACCTGACCGTGGGCGTTCACCGTGACCGGGTTGAAGGGCCCCAGACCGCCGTGGAGCTGGCCGTTCGGCCCCACCGTGATGCCGTTCAGGGTCAGCCGCCCCACCACCACCGTGAACACGACCGCCGCCAGGCCCCCCAGCAGCACCCGCAGCTCCAGCGGCCGGACGCGCTCCTCCGCGCCCGGCGCCAGCAGGGCGATGATGAAGACGAAGAGGACCATGACCGCGCCGGCGTAGACGATGATCTGGACGGCGGCCAGGAACTGGGCGTCAAGGAGCAGGAAGAGCACCGCCAGCGCCACCATGTTGAGCACCAGGCTGAGCGCGGCGTAGAGGGTGCGGCGGCTCGTCACCACCCCCACCCCTCCGAGGAAGGCGAGCAGCGCCGCCAGCCCGAAGATGACCGTCATACAGGCGGCGTGCCCCGTCCTTCGTCCGGTCGCACCGGGATCGGGGGGTTGAGCCCGGGAGCGCGGCCGGCGGGCCCGCGGTGCTCCGAGCCGGCCCCGAGCGGGGTCGGCTGCGGGGCCGGGGACCCCGTCCCCTCCCCCGCCCCCTGGGACAGGGGCCGGAAGCCGGGCCAGGCCTCGAGCAGGTCGTCCTTGGTCGCCACCAGGCGCTCGCGCTTGTAGTCGGAGAGGTCGAGGCGGGGCCCCAGGGTGATGGCCTCGGTGGGGCAGGCCTCGGCGCAGTAGCCGCAGTAGATGCAGCGCATGAGGTTGATCTCGTAGCGGACGGCGTAGCGCTCCCCGGGCGAGACCGGGTGCTGGGGGTCGTTCTCGGCCGCCTGGACGTAGATGCAGCCCACCGGGCAGGCGCCAGCGCAGAGCTCGCAGCCGATGCACTTCTCGAGGCCGTTGTCGTAGCGGTGCAGGATGTGCCGTCCGCGATGCCGGGGGGGCACCGTCCGCTGCTCCTCCGGGTACTGGATGGTGACCGGCTTGGTGGTCATGGCGCGCATGGTCGTGCGCAACCCCCCGAGGAGCTCACGGAACACGGCGTCTACCTCCCTTGGTCGTCGTCTGGGACGCGCCGGACTGGCTCACCGGACGGCCACGAAGACGGCGGTGACGAGGATGTTGGCCAGGCCGAGCGGCAGCAGCACCTTCCAGCCGAACTGCATCAGGCGGTCGTAGCGGAGCCTGGGGAAGGTCCAGCGGACCCAGATCATGATGAAGAGGAGCAGGCCCACCTTGGCCCCGAACCAGAGTGGGCCGAGCCAGTTGGGCAGGAACCAGAGCGGCGCCATCCAGCCGCCCAGGAACATCACCGTCGCGATCGAGGAGACGGTGATCATGTTGATGTACTCGGCCATGAAGAAGAGGCCGAAGCGCATGCCGGCGTACTCCGTGTGGTAGCCGGCGACCAGCTCCGCCTCAGCCTCGGGCAGGTCGAAGGGCAGCCGGTTGGTCTCCGCCAGGCCGGCCGTGAAGTAGAGCAGGAAGCCCAGGGGCTGGAGGAAGACGAACCAGAGCGAGTGCTGCTGGCCCACGATCGCCTCCAGGTTGAGGGAGCCGGCCAGGAGGATCGGCCCCACCAGGGCGAAGCTGACCGCCATCTCGTAGCTGATCAGCTGCGCCGAACTCCGCAGCGCCCCCAGCAGGGAGTACTTGGAATTGCTGGCCCAGCCACCGAGGAAGATGGCGTAGACGCCGAGCGAGGTCACCGCCAGGATGAAGAGCAGGCCCACGTTGAGGTGGGCCAGGTCCCAGTGCAGGGGGTAGCCGCCGGGGCAGCTGGCGGAGAGCGGGCCGGCCCCACCGGTGCCGCCGATGCAGATGGTCTGGTTGACCGGGATGGTGGCGAAGGCGAAGAGCGCGGCCGCCGCCGCCAGGGCCGGGGCCAGCAGGTAGAGGAAGTGGTCCCGCCCCTCGGGCGCCGCCTTCTCCTTCAGGAACAGCTTGACCGCGTCGGCGGCGGGCTGGAGGAAGCCGAAGGGCCCGACCCGGTTGGGCCCGAAGCGGAGCTGGATCCGGGCCGAGATCTTGCGCTCGGCCAGGGTGAGGTAGGCGAAGGTGGTGGCGAGGACGAAGATGATGAGGATCCCCTTGACCAGGGCCACCACCACCGCCAGCAGGACCGAGGTCGCGGCAGGGCTCAAGCGGGGGCGCCCCAGTCGGCGCGGAGCCCGCCCTGGGTGCCGCGGTAGGGGGGCACGGCCTCGGCGATGAGGCTGAAGACGGGACCGGCCAGGGGCTGGACCCCGAGCGGTGTCCCCAGCGCCCCCCCCAGCTCGCCCAGCACCCGGAGGTCGGGGGGGAAGGGGAAGCGGGGCTGGAGCGCGGTCCGGACCCGCTGCACCCGCCCCTCGGTGCTGGTCACCGTCCCCGCCTTCTCGGCCACGGTGCGGCCGGGGAAGAGGACCGTCGCCTGGCGACTGGCCAGGCCCAGCCAGGGCGTGACCACGATCAGCGCCTCGACCTCGCTGAGGGCCGCCTCGAAGGCCGGGTCGCGCTCCCACTCGGGGTCGGGGGAGAGCAGCACCAGGGCCTTGATGGAGCCGGCGGCGGCGGCCTCCAGGATCGCCCGCCCGTGCATCCCCGGCTCGGCTGCGGGCTGGTAGCCGGGGAGGACGGCGGGGCTGACCCCGAGGTCCTGGCAGCCGCGGGCGTTCATGCCCTCGACCAGGGTCAGGACCGAGCTCGAGAGCCCGGCTCCGGCCAGCGAGCGGCTGAGAGCCACCGCCTCCGAGCGCTGCTCCTGGTGCGCCACCACCCCCACCGAGCGGCAGCCCTGGAGCGGCTCCAGGAGCGAGGCGGCCGGGGTCCCCAGCGGTACCCGCAGCACCCGCCGCCGACGCTTGGTCTCGGTCTTGAAGAGGCGGAGGGTGAGCACCGGCGCGCTGCGCTCGGGGGCGTCCCCCAACACCACCACCGCGTCGCGCTCCTCGAGCTCGGCGATGCCGAGCCGGAACTGCTCCGGCGAGAGCTCGGGGAGCGGCTCCAGGCGGTGGTCCAGGTGGGGGCTGCCCACCACCTGGCGGGCCAGCCACTGCAGCAGGAAGCCCTCCTCGTTGGTCACCTGGGGCGAGCAGAGGAACCCGACCGCGCCGGCTCCGTGGTCCCCTCGCACCCGCAGCAGGGCGCCGGCGGCGCGGGCCAGGGCCTCCGAGTGGGCCACCGGCTGGCGGCCGCCGCCGAGGCGGGCCTCCGGGTTGAGCACGCGCTCGGTCCGGTTCAGCTCGGGGAAGCTGTAGCGACCGCGGTCGCAGAGCCAGCTGTCGTCGACGTCGGGGTTGTCGTTGCTGGCGAAGCGGGCGATCTGCTCCTCGCGGGCGTCGATGAAGATGTTGCAGCCGTAGGAGCACTTGGGACAGACGCTGGCGGTGCGCCGCAGGTCCCAGGGGCGGGCCCGGAAGCGGTACTGGGCGTGGGTCAGCGCCCCCACCGGGCAGATCTCGGGCAGGTTGCCCTGGAACTCGCTCTGGAGCTCCCGGTGCTCGAAGGTGTCGACCAGGGTGTGCACACCGCGCTCCTGGAGCACGATCTCGCGCTCCCCGGTCACCTCCTCGTAGTAGCGCACGCAGCGCCAGCAGAGGATGCAGCGCTCCTGGTCGAGCAGGATGCGGTCGGAGAGGCGCACCGCCTTGTCGAAGTGCACCTTGTCGGTGATCGCGGAGCGGGTCCGGCCGGGACCGTAGCGCTGGGTGAAGTCCTGCAGGTCGCACTCGCCGCCGCGGTCGCAGACGGGGCAGTCCAGGGGATGGTTGAGGAGCAGGAACTCCAGGTTGCCGCGGCGGAAGTCGCGCACCTGGTCGGTGGCGGTGCGGATCTGCATGCCCTGGCTGACGCGGGTGGCGCAGGCCGGCTGCAGCTTGGGCATGCCCTCGATCTCCACCAGGCACATGCGGCAGACGGCGACCGGCTCCAGCTTCTTGTGGGCGCAGTAGACGGGGACGTAGACGCCCGCCTTCTCGCAGGCGTCCCAGACCAGGCTGCCCGGCGCCACCTCCACCTGGCGGTCGTCGATGGTGACGCGCAGCAGCTCGCCGGGAGCCTCCACTGCGGCCATCTAGGCGGCCGCCCCGAGGGCCGAGCGGACCGGGCAGGCCCCGGCCCCGCAGTGGCTGTGGAACTCCTCGGGGAACATGCGGTAGGCGGACATGACGAACCAGGTGGCGGTGTCCCCCAGGGGGCAGAAGCAGCGGCCGTCCATGGCCCGGCAGACGTCGGGGAGCGTGCCCAGCTCGGCCTCGGTGGCCAGCCCCGCCTCCAGCCGGTGCATCAGCTCGCTCTCGAAGTAGGTGCCCTCGCGGCAGGGGACGCACTTGCCGCAGGACTCGTGGCGGTAGAAGTCGACGAGGCGCATGGAGACGTCGACCAGGCAGGTCGTCTCGTCCATCACCACCAGGGCCCCGGCGCCCAGCGACGAGCCCGCGTCGCTCACGGCCTTGAAGTCGAGGGCGAGGTCCAGGTGCTGCGGGCCCAGGATCTGCATCGAGCCGCCGCCGGGCTGCATGGCCTTGAAGTGGTGGCCCGGGCGCACCCCGCCGGCCAGCTCGATCAGCTCGCGGAAGGTGGTCTTGCCCATGGCCACCTCGAACGTCCCCGGCGACTGGACGTGGCCGCTGACGCAGAAGAGCCGGCTGCCCGGGCTGCCCTCGGTGCCCAGGGCGGCGTAGGCGGCCCCGCCCTCCACGACGATGTAGGGCAGGTTGGAGAGCGTTTCCACGTTGTTGACCACGGTGGGCTGGCCGTACAGGCCCTTGACCGCCGGGAAGGGTGGCTTCAGCCGGGGCTGGCCGCGGCGACCCTCGAGCGAGTCGAGCAGGGCCGTCTCCTCGCCGCATATGTAGGCCCCGGCCCCGCCGTGGACGATCAGCTCGCAGCCCCACTCCCCGCCCAGCACCGAGGGGCCGCAGAGGTGGGCCGAGTAGGCCTCGCGCACGGCCCGCTCCAGCAGCTCGCGCTGGCGCCGGTACTCCCCCCGGATGTAGATGAAGGCGTGGGAGACCTGGAGCGCGAAGGCGGCGATCATGGCTCCCTCGATCAGCTGGTGGGGCATCTCCTCGAGCAGGACCCGGTCCTTGAAGCAGCCCGGCTCCGACTCGTCGGCGTTGACGCAGAGGTAGCGGGGGAAGACGCCCTGGGGCAGGAACGACCACTTGGTGGCGGTGGGGAACGCAGCCCCGCCCCTGCCCCTCAGGCCGGAGGCCTTGACCTCCGCCGCGACCGCCTCCGGGCCCACCCGGAGGGCCTTCTCCAGGCCCCGGTAGCCACCCACGCGCCGGTAGCCCTCGAGGCCGGTCACGCCGGGGGCGCCGAAGTGGCGGGTGAGGACCTTGACCTCAGGCACGGGCCCGGCTCCTGCGCCCCCGAGGGGCCCCGCTGCGGACCTGCTCCAGGACCGCGTCGGCAGCGGCCGCGTCCAGGTTCTCGTAGCTGATCCGGTCCACCTGCATCATGGGGGCGCCGCCGCAGGCGCCGAGGCACTCGACCGTCCCCTCCAGGGTGAAGGCGCCGTCCTCGGTGGTGCCGCCGTCCTCCACGCCCAGCGCCCGCTCCAGGTGGCGCAGCAGCTCGTCCGCGCCCCGCAGCCCGCAGGAGACGTTGCGGCAGACCTGGATCAGATGCTCCCCGGCGCGGTGCCGGAAGTACATGGAGTAGAAGGTGGCCACCGCCTCCACTTCGGAGGGCTCCAGGCCCAGCTCCTCGGCCACGGCGAGGAGCGCGGCCGGGGTGAGGTAGCCGAGCTCCTCCTGGACGGCCCAGAGCGAGGGCAGGATGGCCGAGCTGGCCCAGGGATAGAGCTGCTTGGAACGCCTGATCCGGGCCAGGGTCTCACGGCCCAGGGGCGGGGCCTCGGCCGCCCCCGGACCGGAATCAGCCACCGGAGCGTGGGCCGCCCCTGCCCCCGAGGGCGCTGGGGCGGGGGGACCCGGGGCGGCAGAGGGCGCGCTTCCGCTTGCCGGAGCTCATTCGAAGTCCACTTTACCAAGCCCGCCGCCCGCCCCGGAGATGGCCCCGCCACCACCCCGGGGGCCCCGGTGCCTCAGGATTAGGGACGTGACTCCGCCCCCGCCGGCAGGCCCCGAGGGGGTGCCCCTCCCGGTCCTGCCCGAGCCCCTGGGCCGAGGGGCGCGGCTGCGCTCGCTGCTCTCCAACCCGCTGGTGCGCCACAACCTGCTCTACCTCGTGGGCATCGGAGGTTCGGGGGCCGGGGTGCTGGTCGCGCAGTCCTACGGGGCGCACCACCTGACCGCCGCCGGCAACGGCGAGTCGACCTCGGTGGTGGCGGTGCTGAACCTCCTCTACACCACCTCCTACGTGGTCGCCGCCGGGGCCGCCCGCGAGGTGGCCGCCTCGGCCGCCCGGGGCGTGCCCGCCGGCCAGCGCTGGCCCGACCTGCGCCGCAGCACCTGGCGCCTGGGGCTGGCCCTGGGCGGGGCCATGGTCCCCATCGACGTCCTGCTCGCCTTCCTCCTCCACCTCCCCCACCCCGAGGTCCTGGCGGCCACCGTGGTGGCGGCGCCCCTGGCCGCCTTCGACGGGGCCCAGCGCGGATACCTCCAGGGGGCCCGGGACTTCCGGCGCCTGGCCCTCAACTTCCTCCTCTACGGCTCCACCGTGGTCGTGCTGACCGTCCTCTTCCTGCACCTGGGGCTGGGCTCGGCGGCGGTGCCGCTGGCGACCGTGGGGGGCGCCCTGGGCTCGGCCGTGTACCCGCGCCACCCGCGCCCGCGCCAGGCCGCCGAGACCACCTCCCACGGACCCCTCATCGACTACACGGTGGTGGCCGGGGCCGCCACCGCCCCGCTCTTCAACAACGTCGACGTGGTGGCCGCGCGCCACGTGCTCCCGGCCGCCGGGGCCGGCCTCTACTCCGGCCTCTCGACCATGGGCAAGATCATCTTCTTCGGCACCAGCAGCCTCAGCGCCGTCATGTACCCGCGGCTGGCGGCGGCCGCCACCGCCGGGGCCCGCCGGCGCCTGCTGGTCCAGACCCTCACCGTCCTGGCCGGCGTGGACGCCGTGGTGCTGCTGGTCTACGGCCTGCTGGCCCCCCACCTGCTGCGGTTGGTGCTGGGCCGGACCTACGTCCGGGACTCCTCGCTGCTGCTCCTCTTCGGCTGCGGCGTGGTCGGGCTGACGCTGGTCAACCTGCTCGTCTACTACGGCATGGGGACGCGCCACAGCCACTTCGCGGTGGTCCCGGCGGTGGGGGTGCCGGCGCTCATCGCCTGGCTCTTCACCTCGCCCCCGGAGCTGTCCGCCTTCGTCCCCCGGATCGCCAGCGCGCTCATCATCCTGGCCCTGCTGGAGGCGCTGGTGGTGCTGCCCGGGGCGCTGCGGAGGCGGCCGGCGGCGGGCTAGCGCCGGGCCGGTCGGGCCCCTCCAGGGCCGCGCCGCTGAGCCACTCCAGGTAGCGGCGGGAGCTCCGCTCCACCACCTCCGCCGCGCCCTCGGCGATGACCGCCTCCCACCAGCCGCCGTAGATGCGGTCGTAGGCGAGCCCGGCGAGGGAGGCGAGGATCCCCTCCACCAGGGAGCGGGGCAGGGGCAGCCGGTTGGGCGCGCTGCGGATGAAGGTGACCCGGTCCCGCCCCGGGGTGACCAGCATGGTGTCGCCGGTGAAGAGGGCCCCCCGGCCGCCCGCCCCGGCCGCCCAGTGGAGCACGCTGCTGCCCTCGAAGTGGCCCCCGCACTGGACCAGGGTGACGCCCGGCGCCAACTCCTGGCGCCCCCTCCAGGGCCGCACCGCGGGGTCCGGGCGCGTGACCCAGGCGAGGTCCACCTCGGGCACCAGAAGGGGCGCGTCGAAGGCGTGCGCCCACTCCACCATGGCGCCGTAGAAGTGGGGGTGGCTGGCGGTCACCGCGACCAGGCCGCCGCGGCGGCGGACGAAGTCGGTGGCCCCGCGGTCGAGGAACCCGGGCACGTCGAAGAGGACGTTGCCGCCCCCGAGCCGCAGCAGCAGTCCCCGCTGCCCGATGCCGAGGCTGGGCGTGACCCCGAGGCCGTGCAGCCCCGGCTCCAGCTCGCGGAGCTGGCAGCGGTGGCCGGCCCGGGCCAGCTCCGGGAGGCTGGACCAGCGCTGGCCCTCGGCCGGCACCCACTGGCGCTCGTCGTCGCAGATGAGGCAGCGCCGGGGCGGGGCCTCGCTCTCCGGGTAGTGGTTGGCGCAGGTGGCGCAGACCCAGACGGTCACCGCGGCGGTGGGATCGGCACCGGGCTCAGACCGAGGGGCCCGCGCGGGGCCGCCTCAGCGGTCGACGTCGCCGAGGGTGATGTCAATGCTGCCGACCACGGCCACCGCGTCCGCCACCAGCTCGTCCCTCACCATGCGGTGGAGGGCGGAGAGGTTGCTGAAGGAGGGGGCCCGGACCTTGCAGCGGTAGGGACGGTTGCCGCCGTCCGAGACCATGAGGAAGCCCAGCTCCCCGCGCGGGCTCTCGATGGCGTGGTAGACGGTGGCGGGAGGTGGGCGGAAGCCCTCGGTGGTGAGCTTGAAGTGGTGGATCAGCGACTCCATCGAGGTGTCGATCTCCGAGCGCGGCGGCAGCGTCACCTTGCGGTCGGCCGTGTTGGTGGGGCCGCCGGGGAGACCGTCCAGGGCCTGGTCGATGATGCGGCAGGACTCGCGCAGCTCCCGGACCCGGATCAGGTAGCGGTCATAGACGTCGCCGTTGACGCCGATCGGGACCTCGAAGTCGAAATGGTCGTAGCTGGAGTAGGGCTGGGCGCGGCGGACGTCGTAGGGGACGCCGGAGCCGCGCAGGGTGGGACCGCTGCAGCCGAAGGAGAGCGCCTCCTCGGCGCTGATCCGACCCAGCCCGATGGTGCGCTGGCGCCAGATGGGGTTGGAGGTGAGCAGGCCCTCGTACTCGTCGACCCGGGCCGGGAAGTCCGCGGTGAAGGCCCGCACCATGGGCACGAACTCCTCGGGCACGTCGGCCATCAGCCCGCCGACGCGGATGAAGCTGGTCATCATCCGGACTCCGGAGATCCACTCCAGGATGTCGAGGATGCGGTCGCGCTCCCGCCAGCAGTACATGAAGACGGTGGTGGCGCCCAGGTCCAGGGCGTGGGTGCCGAGCCAGATGAGGTGGCTGGCGATGCGGGAGAGCTCGGCCACGATGACCCGGATGTACTGCCCCCGGGGCGGGATCTCGACCTCCAGCAGCTGCTCCACGGCGAGCGCGAAGCCGAGGTTGTTGATGGGCGGGGCCAGGTAGTCCATGCGGTCGGTGAGGGGGATGCACTGCTGGTAGGTGTGGGACTCGAAGCTCTTCTCGAAGCCGGTATGGAGGTAGCCGATGTCGGCCTGACAGCCACGCACCCGCTCCCCGTCCAGGCTCAGCACCAGGCGCAGCACGCCGTGGGTGCTGGGGTGCTGGGGCCCCATGTTGATCTCCATCAGCTCCTGCGAGCTCTCGATCTTGTCCAGGAACTCGCCCTCGCCGCCGGGGTGGAGCCGGGGGACGCCCTCCTGGCGGGGGATCTCGTCGGCCGGGGTCCCGGTCCCGGGCGGCGGCGGCAGGATCGCCATCAGCTGCGCTCCACCGCGCCCCGGGTGGCGCCCGGCATGTACTCGGGCCGGTCCTGGGAGGAGAGCGCCCACTCGATGTTGTGGGTGAAGGCCACCGGCTCCCCGAAGGAGACGTAGTCCTTGCGCAGGGGATGGCCCTCCCAGTCGTCGGGGAGCAGGATCCGGGTCAGGTTGGGGTGGCCCGAGAAGCGGATGCCGAAGAGGTCGTAGCACTCGCGCTCGTGCCACTCCATACCCGGCAGCAGGGGGGCGAGGGAGGGCACCTCCGTCTCCTCGGCGACGCGCAGGGTGATCCAGGCCAGGTCGTTGAGCCGCAGCGAGCGCAGCAGGTAGACGACCTCGAAGCGGGGCTCGCGCTCGGGCCAGTCGATGCAGGTCATGCAGAGCGGCATCTCGTAGGCGAGGGCCGGGTCCTGGCTGAGCGCGCGCACCACGCCCAGGAGGCGCTCCACCGGGACCGTCAGCATCCACTGCCCCCGCTCCAGGCGAGCCTCCAGCTCGGCCGCCGGCAGCCGTCGCTTGAGCAGCCGCAGCGCGGCCCGGCCGCGCTCCCCCTCGGGGCGCGGCTGGCGCGGGGGCGCGGTCTCGGCCACGGCTAGCTGCGGGGGCTGGTGACGGGGGTGGCGGCGATCTTCTTCTGCAGCTTGATCACCGCGTCCAGCAAGCCCTCGGGGCGGGGCGGGCAGCCCGGGATGTAGATGTCCACCGGCACCACCTTGTCGACCCCCTGGATGATGGCGTAGTTGTTGAAGATGCCGCCGCAGGAGGCGCAGGCGCCCATCGAGATGACCCACTTGGGGTCCGGCATCTGGTCGTAGATCTGGCGCAGCACCGGGCCCATCTTCTGCGACACCCGCCCGGCCACGATCATGAGGTCGGCCTGGCGCGGCGAGGCGCGGAAGACCTCGGCGCCGAAGCGGGACATGTCGAAGCGCGCGTTGCTCGCCCCCATCATCTCGATGGCGCAGCA
>JASHRA010000005.1 GCA_030038765.1 Candidatus Dormiibacterota bacterium
CCAGGGCGGCCGCGCTCCAGGCCTGGCCGCGGGCCAGGGAGCGGGAGCGGTGGCCGCCCGCGTCGAGGACCGCCAGTCCTCCCAGGGTGAGCCAGAGGGCCAGCCCCAGCGCCGAGCCGGCGGCGCGTCCTGGTGACGCGAAGGCCGCCGCCGGGGACGTCGCCATGAACTCCGCGACGTCGGCCGCGCCCAGGGCGCTGATGCCGGCCAGGGCCCAGCGGGAGGCGCCGCCCGCGCGCTCCCGGCCGAGGTCCAGCTCCATCCCGGGCCAGGTTAGCCGGGTCACGGCCACCCCCGCCGCGGCCCGCTCGCCTAGGATCGGGGGGTGCGCCGAGGCCTCTTCGTCCCACCCTTCGGGGAGCTGGCCGACCCCGGCTACCTGGCGGGCCTGGCGGCGCGCGCCGAGGAGGCGGGCTGGGAGGGCTTCTTCCTCTGGGACCACCTGGTCTTCCCCGGCGTCGAGGACCTCATCGACCCCTGGACGGCGCTCGCCGCCATCGCCCTCAGCACCAGCCGCATCCGCCTCGGGCCCATGGTCACGCCCGTGCCCCGGCGACGGCCCACCTTCCTCGCCCGCCAGCTGGCGGCGCTCGACCTCCTGAGCCGGGGGCGGCTGATCTTCGGGGCCGGGTTGGGGGACCTGGTGGGGAGGGAGTTCGAGATCCTCGGGGAGGACGTCGACCCGAAGCGGCGGGCTCTGCGCCTGGACGAGTCGCTGGAGCTCCTGGAGGCGCTCCTCTCGGGCCGGGAGGTGCACCACGAGGGAGCCAATTTCAAGATCAGCGGGGCGACCTTCCGGCCCACGCCGGAGCAGCGGCCGCTGCCCATCTGGATCGCCGCCCGCTGGCCCAACCGGGCTCCCCTGAGGCGGGCGGTGCGCTACCAGGGCGTCTTCGTCATCCAGGTGGACGAGCCGGCCCAGGTGCTCTCCATGCGGGAGCTGCTGGGGAAGTTCGGCCTGGGCGACCGCCCCTTCGAGATCGTGGTCACACGACCGCCGGGGGCCGACCCGGGCCCCTGGGCCGAGGCGGGCGTGACCTGGTTCCTCACTCAGCTCGGCCCCCGCGACCTGCGCCGCGAGCCCGTCGAGGCGCTGATTCGCAGCGGGCCCGAGGGGTAGGGGAGGGGGATCCGGCCCGGACCGGGATCGGCCCCGGGCCGGCTGGTTGAAGACGTGGGTCAGCAGCGGAGCTCCGTCCGGGTCCGGCGCGTGTACCAGCCCAAGGAGGCCGAGGACGGCCACCGGGTCCTGGTCGACCGCCTCTGGCCGCGCGGCTTCAGCGCCGCCAGCGCCGACTGGGAAGTCTGGGAAAGGGACGTCGCCCCCAGTCCCGAGCTGCGGCGCTGGTACGGTCACCAGGTCGAGCGCTTCGACGCCTTTCGCGACCGCTACCGGCGCGAGCTGGGGGCCGGTGCGGCGCTCGCGGCCCGAGAGCGCCTGCTCCGCCAGGCCCGCGAGGGAGCGCTCACGCTGCTCACCGCCACCCGGGACGTCGAGCACTCGGCGGCGCAGGTGCTGGCCGAGCTGCTGTCACAGAGCCTTAGCTGAGCCAAGGTGGCCGGGGTGCGCGCCGCGGCGGTCGCGCCGCGAGCCTCGCCGAACGGTGCAGGGGCGCGCGACGGTCGCGTCGGGGGAAGGCCGGCAAGTGGAAAGAAGCGAACCAGCGCCTCCGGTCACTCGCGCGTGGGAAGAGAGCGCGGGCGCCGGAGCGGGGCTTGCGCGAGCCAGCGCGCCTGCCCAGCGCTCGACTTTTCCACGATGGTGGAAAGACGGTGGAAAAGCGATCCCTGCAGCGCTTTGAGCTGGGCACCTGGCGACAGGCGGCTGCTGCCGTGCGCGCACCAATTCCGTCGTGCCCGGCCTTGGCGCTGGCGCGTGGGACGAGAGCGCGGGCAGCGAGGCTGCGGGTGCCGTCGCCAGCGTTGCTGAACGCGCCCGCGTACGCGCTCGCGGCGGGACGCGAGAATCGGGTCATCGCACGCCCGCCACAACTCGCCCGCCCGGAGGGGCACGCCCCGACGCTGGCCCAGCTGCGCGCCGAGGCGGCCAGCTGCACCCGCTGCCGGCTCTACGAGCGAGCCACCCAGACCGTCTTTGGCGAGGGCCGCGGGGCGGCTCCGCTGATGCTGGTGGGGGAGCAGGCAGGTGATCGCGAGGACCGCCTCGGCCGGCCCTTCGTGGGGCCCGCCGGCCACCTGCTGCAGGCGGCCCTCGAGGAGGCCGGGATCGACCGTTCCCAGGTCTACCTCACCAACGCCGTCAAGCACTTCAAGTGGCGCCCCGACCCGCGTAGCCGACGCCGCCTGCACAGCCGGCCCTCCGCCTCCGAGATCGACGCCTGCCGGCACTGGCTGGGCTGGGAGATCCGGCTCTTGCGACCCCGGACCATCGTCTGCCTGGGCGCGATCGCGGTCCGCGGCGTGCTCGGGGTGACGACGCCGCTGCGCCAGCTGCGGGGAACGGTGCTGGAGCTGGAGGGGACGCGGGTGCTGGTCAGCCTGCACCCTGCGGCGGTGCTGCGCCTGCCCGACGAGGAGGCGCGGAGCATCGCCTTCGCCGAGCTGGTGGAGGACCTCCGCTTGGCGGCCGGGACCGAGACGTGAAGGGGAGGGGAGCGGCCCCCGCCCGGACCGGGACCCGGGCTGGAGCGGGAGACGAGGCTCGAACTCGCGACATCCAGCTTGGAAGGCTAGCGCTCTACCAACTGAGCTACTCCCGCTCGGCCGGACCGGCAAAGGATATCCCAGGGCCGTCCCGGCGACCGCTCGCCCGCGGCCGAGGATGGTCCTGAGCCCGCCCGGACCGGCCCAGGTCCCCCGGGGCTGGTCGGCGGCGGAGCTGCCCGACCTCTCCGGGCGAACCTACGTCGTGACCGGGGCCAACCGGGGCATCGGCTTCGAGACCGCGCTCGGGCTGCTGGCCCACGGCGCCACCGTGGTGCTGGGCGTCCGCAACCTCGGCATCGGGGAGGAGGCGGCGCAGCGGCTGCGGCGGGCCCGCCCCGGGGCCAAGGTGGGGGCCCGGCTCCTGGACCTCTCCGACCTGGCCTCGGTGAGGGGCTTCGCCCAGTCCCTGCTGGAGGCCCGGCCGACCCTGGAGGGGCTGGTCAACAACGCCGCCGTGATGCTCGCCCCCGAGCGCCGCACCGAGGACGGCTTCGAGCTCCACTGGGTCACCAACTACCTCGGCCACTTCGCCCTCACCGGCCTCCTGCTCCCGGCCCTGGCCCGGGCCGAGGGGGCCCGGGTGGTCACGGTCAGCAGCGTCGTCGCCCGCAACGCCTCGCTCCACTTCGGAGGGGAGGCGCGCCGCTACTCCCGCCAGCGGGCCTACGCGGAGAGCAAGCTGGCCGACCTGGTCTTCGCGCTGGAGCTGGCACGGCGCCTGGCCGCGGCCGGGTGGGGGGTGTCGAGCCTCGCCTGCCATCCCGGCTGGACCAACTCGCGGCTGACCTCGGCGAGCCTGGCCCGGGACCATCCCGGGATGGCCCGCCTCAACGCCCTCGGGACGGCCTCCCTGGGCCAGCCGGCTGCCGCCGGCGCGCTCTGCCCGCTCTTCGCCGCAGCCGCCCCGGAGGCCGCCAACGGAGGCTTCTACGGCCCTCGCTCCCTCTTCGGGCTGCGGGGCCGCCCGCGGCTCCAGCGCCCCTTCGGCAGCGTCGGGGGCCGGGAGCAGGCGGAGCGGCTCTGGATCGAGTCCGAGCGCGCGACCGGGGTGGACTTCCACCTGGCCCGCGTCCCCAGCTGAGTTCGCGCGGGTGCGCCGCCGAACTCCCGGGACGCGGCGCGGCGATTGCTAGACTGGACCCGGATGCTGTTCGCCTACCTCCCGCTCCTGGTCTTCCTGGCCATGGTGGTGGCCTTCGGCGGCGCCATGACGGTGGTGACCACGCTGCTGGGCCCGAGGCGGCCCACCAGGGCCAAGGGCCTGCCCTACGAGTGCGGCATCATCCCCGCCGAGACCGCCCGGCGGCGCTTCTCGGTGAGCTTCTACCTCACCGCCATGCTCTTCATCGTCTTCGACGTCGAGGCGATCTTCCTCTACCCCTGGGCGGTGCTGGTGCGCCACACCCTGCACATCTTCGGGCTGGTGGAGATGGCCATCTTCATCGCCCTCCTGGGCGTGGCCCTGCTCTACGTCTGGCGCAAGGGGGCGCTGGAGTGGAACTGAGCCGGGGGGCGGGCCTGGTGGGACCTTCGGGGGCCCTGCTGGCGGCCACGGGCGGGGCCCAGGCGCCGGCCATCCCGGGGGCCATCCCCGCTGAGCGGGAGATGGCGGAGGCGGCGGCCCGGGCCGGGGTCTTCACCACCACCCTGGGCAAGGTCATCGCCTGGGGCCGCTACTCCTCGATCTGGCCCGCGCTCTTCGGGCTGGCCTGCT
>JASHRA010000045.1 GCA_030038765.1 Candidatus Dormiibacterota bacterium
AGCGGCTTCGAGGAGACGCCGGAGGAGGCCGCGGCCGAGGAGGCCGACGAGGACCTGAGGCCCGAGGACGAGTACTGAGGCCGGCCCCGCGGGGGCACGGCCGAGGCGGGCGCTGACGAGCTCCCACTGAGCCCCCGCCCCGGGCGGCCCGGCCAGGGCCAGGGCGCGACCTCGTCTGCTGCCTGGCCCGCCCCGGCCATGGGCCGCCAAGTGAGGGCCGGGGCGCCTGCTCTAATTCCCGGGTGAGCGCCGTCACGCCCGGGCCGCGATCGCGGCGCCTGGGCTGGGCCTCCCTGGCCGCGGTCTACGTCCTCTGGGGCTCGACCTACGCCGCCATCCAGGTCTCCGAGCGACAGATCCCGCCCCTGCTCATGGCCGGCTGCCGCTTCCTCCTCGCCGGCCTCCTGCTCTACCTCCTGGTGGGCCGCCGGGGCGGCTGGCTCGGCTCCCCGCGCCACTGGGTCGGCCTGGGCCGGCGCCGGCTGCTGGCCTGCTGCCTGGCCGGCCTGCTGCTCCTGGTCGGGGGGAACGGACTGGTGGTGGCGGCCGAGCTGCGGGTCCACTCCGGGCTGGCGGCGCTGGTGATCGCCACCGTTCCCCTCTTCATGGCCCTCATCGGGGCCCTCAGCGGGCGGACCGGGCGGCCCGGCCCCCTGGCCTGGCTGGGGATCGCCCTGGGCCTGGTCGGGATCGCGGTCCTGGCGCGCCCGGGCGGCGACCTGCCCCTGCTCCCGGCCCTGGCCCTGCTGCTCGCCGCCCTGGCCTGGAGCTTCGGCTCCTACTACGCCCGCGACGCCTCCCTCGGCTCCAGCGTCCTGCTGGCGTCGGCCCTGGAGATGCTGGCCGGGGGCGCCGCCATGCTGCTGCTGGGGCTGCTGGCGGGGGAGGGGGCGGAGCTCCACCTGGGCGCCATCGGCGCCGACGCCTGGGCCGCCTTCCTCTGGCTGGTGGTGGGCGGCGCCATCTTCGGCTACACCTGCTACAGCTACGCCCTGGTGTGCCTGCCGGCCTCGGCCGTGGCCACCTACGCCTACGTCAACCCGGTGGTGGCCCTGCTCCTGGGCTGGCTCCTGCTGGGCCAGGACATCGGCCCCCGGGTGGGGCTGGCGGCCCTCCTCATCACCGTCGGCGTGGTGCTGATCGTGAGTGGGCCGGTGCTGGAGCGGCGGCTGCTGCCACTGGCGCTGCGGTGGCGGCGCGGCTAGCGCCCGGGGCCGGGAACGCCGCCGGGGCCGCGAGCTGCGCCCGCCGACCGGGCGGGGCACGCGAGAGTGGCTGGGCTCAGGGCCCAGCCACTCTGCCCTTCAGCTCTCTCAGATGACCGCTGTGGCCGGGGTCCGGCGCAGGTGCCAGATCCCCAGCAGGGTCAGGATCAGCGTCACTGCGGCGAGCACGAAGGAGACCACCGAGGCCACCAGCGCGATGGTGCCGAAGGTACCGAATCCGTAGGCCTCCAGCAGCATGCTGCGCAGCGTCGTGCCCTGGAAGGAGACCTGCTCCAGGGAGGCCAGCTGGGTGTCAGCGGGGTTGGCCCGTGCCGCCGTCGAGATCTTGGAGTAGACGCCGTGGTAGGGCATCTCGGACAGGTGCACCGCGATGAAGTGGTCGGCGTAGGCCTCCGCCTGCGCCCCCGTCAGCACCTCCTGGCCCGCGTACTGCAGCAGGTACGGCTTCATGCCGGGAGTGATCTCCGTGCCCGGCTTGGCGTGCGCGAAGGCGGCCGCGGACGGGAACACGATGTCCTGCTTGGCCAGCTGATTGTGAACCTCCCCGGTGCTGAAGCTGGCTCCCCAGAGCAGCAGCGCACCCGCCACCAGCAGGGTGACGGTCAGCATCGCCCCCACCGCCGTCAGGATCCCATCGAACGTCTTGCGTCTCACCTTGCCGCCTCCTGGCTTCTCCTCTGTCCCGGGCCCTGTGCCCGGTGGATTTCACCCTCCCAGCGTGGGATCGTCGGGTCCATCCCTCCACGGTGATTCCGCGACGGCGACAACCCGAGGAATCACCCCTTGCGGCGGGAGCCGCGTGGCCGACCAGGGGCCCGCGCCGGGTGTCAGAAGAGGACGGTGCGCATGCTCCCTATGCGCCGGAACCCGGTGCGCTCGTAGAGGCGGATGGCGACGTCGTTGAAATCGTTGACGAAGAGGGTCACCGCCTGGGTCTCGCGCAGCAGCAGCTGGCAGAGCGCCAGCAGGCCCCGGGTGGCCCGCCCCTGGCCCCGCAGGGCGGGGTCGGTCCAGACCCCCTGGAGCTGGACCGCCTCGGCCGTGACCGAGGCGCAGTCGGCCTTGAAGGCGACCCGGCCGTCCTCCATCCAGACGTACATCCGGCCCCGGCGGATAAGGGTCAGGACCCGCTCCCGCCAGCCCGCCGGGTCGACCAGCAGGGGGTCGAAGCCGACCTCGCCGAGGTGCATGGCGGCGCCCACCTCGGCCATCTGGTCCAGCTCCTCGACGCGGGCCCGCCGCACCGGCGCGATGCCGCCCTCCAGGGGGGCCAGGGTGGCGCCGTCGACGGCGTAGTGGGGCTGCTCGGCGCGCAGCAGCCGGACCGGCGGCAGCCAGGGCTGGAGCAGGGTCTGGAGCTCGGTCACCTGGGCCTGGGGGCCGACGATGAGCTGGACCCAGCCGGCCTGGGGCCGGAGCGCCGCCGCCAGGGTCGCGAGGTCCCGGGGGTCGGGGGCCCAGGGGACCACCAGCGCGCCCTGCATCAGGACCCCGCCCAGGCTGTGGTCGGGGCGCTCCACGCCCAGCAGCGCGCCCTGGCGCAGGGCCCCCTGGCGGATCTCGCTGCGCAGGAAGACGGTCTCCAGGGGGTGCTGCTCCAGGAGGGCCTCGGCCCGGGAGGTGTCGGCCGCCGCCAGCAGTCGCGCCTGAGGCTGACGGTGCCTCCCCCGCCGGAGCATCCCGGGATTATCGGAGGTCGGCCGGGGACCCTATACGGAAGCGGGCGAGGCCCGCCGCAGGCAGAGGGACGCGACCAGGATCCAGGCCAGCTCCAGGGCCAGGAAGAGCCGCTCCCAGAGCCCGCCCAGCGCGCGCGGGTGGAGGTGGGTGCCGCCCAGCAGGAGCAGGGCCAGCACGGCCAGGACGCCGAGGGTGAGCAGGGCGGTCGAGCCGGGGGCGAGCGCGGGCAGCTCGCGGAAGCGGAGCGCCAGCAGGATGGCGGCCACGGCGACGCAGATGAATCCGACGAAGGCGAGCAGCAGGTGGATCTGCCCCGCCGTGGTCACGGGGTAGCCGGGCGGGTCGTCGGGGAAGAAGGCGAGCAGCCCGGAGCAGACCGCCCAGGCGCCCAGCAGCCAGCTGCCCAGCCGCAGTCGGGGGGACCCGAGCCGGGCCAGGGCGCCGACCAGCGCCAGGGAGAGGGCGCAGCGGAGCAGGAAGTTCAGGTCCATGAGCCAGGAGAAGGGGCCGACCCCGTAGTCGCTCTCGGCGTCGTGGAGCAGGCTCACCCCGGGTCGGAGGAAGGCCAGGGCCAGGTCGATGAGGACGTAGACGACGACGCCCGCGGCGGCCAGACCGGCCAGGAGCGCCGGGTCGGTCGGGCGCCTCGCGGCGCGGGCCTCCGCGCTCACGTTGCTGCCGGGGCGGAGCGGGTCACTCCAGGGAGGGTATTGGTGCGCTTGGCATAATGTCAACACTGATGACTAATCTCGCCGGGGGGCGGGAGCCGGATGGCCGCGGAGCGGGGAGGGGTGCGCT
>JASHRA010000046.1 GCA_030038765.1 Candidatus Dormiibacterota bacterium
GGTTCACCGTGGTGGAGCGGGACTACGCCGCCGTGGCGGCCAAGATGCGCTCCCTGGGCCCGCTCCTGGAGGAGCGCGGGAGCCAGGTCAAGGGGGCAGCCTGGAAGCCGCTGGAGGAGGTCCGGTACCTGGGCCGCAAGCACGGCCTGGTGCGCCAGGGGGTGGCCGCGGGGCGGCCCCGCCTGGACCGCGCGGAGCAGGTGGCGGAGGCCATCCTCACCCTCTCCGGCACCACCAACGGACGGCTGGCGACGGAGGGCTTTCGCTCCCTGGAGGGGCGCACCGGGCTGCGGCTGGCGGACCTCTCCGAGGACCGCGCCGGGGAGCGCATCACCTTCGCCGACACCCAGGTGCAGCCGCGCGAGGTGATCACCTCACCCGAGTGGTCCGGGATCGAGTCCCACGAGCGTCGCTACTCGCCCTTCACCATCAACGTGGAGCGGGAGAAGCCCTGGCACACGCTGAGCGGCCGGCAGCACCTCTACCTGGACCACGAGTGGATGCTGGAGCTGGGAGAGGCACTGCCCACCTTCAAGCCGCCGCTGCACCAGGCCCGCCTCTACGGCAGCCAGGAGACCGGGGAGCCGGGCCGGGTGGAGGTCACCCTGCGCTACCTCACCCCCCACTCCAAGTGGTCGATCCACTCCGAGTACCAGGACAACCTGCACATGCTGACCCTCTTCCGCGGCGGCCCGGTGCTCTGGCTGAGCCGGGAGGACGCGGCCCGCCTCGAGGTGCGGGACAACGACTGGGTGGAGGCCTTCAACCGCAACGGCGTCGTCTCCTGCCGCGCCGTGGTCACCCACCGCCTGCCGGAGGGCGTCTGCCTCATGTACCACGCCAAGGACCGCCACCTGAACGTCCCCCTCACCGAGCTGCACGGCAACCGGGGCGGCACCGACAACTCGCTGACCCGGATCGTGTGGAAGCCGACCCACCTCATCGGCGGCTACGCCCAGCTCTCCTTCGGCTTCAACTACTACGGCCCGACCGGCTCCCAGCGCGACGAGGTGACGGTGGTGCGCAAGCGCCTGGCCCCGGTGGAGTTCTAGGTGCGCGTCCGGGCCCAGGTGGGCATGGTGATGAACCTGGACAAGTGCATCGGCTGCCACACCTGCAGCGTCACCTGCAAGCAGGTCTGGACCAACCGCCCCGGCACCGAGTACGTCTGGTTCAACAACGTCGAGACCAAGCCCGGCCTCGGCTACCCCCGGCGCTGGGAGGACAACTCCAAGTGGCGCGGGGGTTGGGAGCTGGACCGCCGCGGCCACCTCCGGCTCCGCGCCGGGGGCCAGCTGACCAAGCTGCTGACGATCTTCTGGAACCCCAGCCTGCCCAGCCTCGACGACTACTACGAGCCCTGGACCTACGACTACGAGAACCTGGTCACGGCCCCCCTCTCCGAGCGCGACCCGGTGGTCCGGCCCCACTCCCAGCTGACCGGCCGGGAGATGGAGCTGCGGCGCGGCCCCAACTGGGACGACATGCTCGCCGGCACCCCGGAGACGGCCGCCGAGGACCCCGACCTGGAGGGCCTGCAGGAGCACGTCAAGTTCGCCTACGAGCAGGCCTTCCTCTTCTACCTGCCGCGCATCTGCGAGCACTGCCTCAACCCCTCCTGCGTCGCCTCCTGCCCCTCCGGGGCGATGTACAAGCGGGAGGAGGACGGCATCGTCCTGGTCGACCAGGAGAAGTGCCGCGGCTGGCGCTTCTGCGTCAGCGGCTGCCCCTACAAGAAGGTCTACTTCAACCACCGCACCGGCAAGGCGGAGAAGTGCACCCTCTGCTACCCCAGGATCGAGGCCGGCCTGCCCACCATCTGCTCCGAGACGTGCGTCGGCCGCATCCGCTACCTGGGCCTCGTGCTCTACGACGCCGACCGGGTGCTGGAGACGGCGTCGGTGCGGGACGAGCGCCAGCTGCTGCAGGCGCAGCGCGAGATCTTCCTCGACCCCGCCGACCCCGGGGTGCAGGCGGCGGCCGCCCGCGACGGCATCCCCGACGACTGGCTCGAGTGCGCCCGCCGCTCCCCGGTCTACGCGCTCGCCATGCGCTACCGGGTGGCCCTGCCGCTCCACCCGGAGTACCGCACCCTGCCCATGGTCTGGTACGTCCCGCCCCTCTCCCCCATCGTCAACACCCTGGAGGCGGACGGCTACGAGGCAGACCCCGACGCCGTCTTCCCCGCCATCGAGAAGATGCGCATCCCGGTGCGCTACCTGGCCAACCTGCTGGCCGCGGGCGACGTCGACGTCGTGGCCGGCGTGCTGCGCAAGCTGGCCGCCATGCGCGCCTACATGCGCAAGCGCCAGGTGCTCCACCTCAGCGACGCCGAGGCGCCCCAGCGGGTGGGCATGGAGGCGGAGGAGCTGGAGGACATGTTCCGGCTGCTGGCGATCGCCAAGTACGAGGACCGCTACGTCATCCCCAAGGCCCACACCGAGCTGGCCCAGCGCCTGGCGGAGCTGCCCGGGACCTGCGGCCTCGACTTCGAGGGCGGCCCGGGGAACTGTGGCGCGCTGCCGCGACCGGCGCCGGCGATCAACGAGCGCTTCATGATGCTGCGCCAGCTCCCGGTCGTCGACCCGGAGGGGACGGCGCCGTGAGCAGCGGCTGCGACCCCCTCCCCTACAAGCTGCTCTCGCTCCTGCTCCAGTACCCCGATGACGCCCTCCTCCAGCGCTCCGAGGAGCTCTCCGCAGCCGCCGGCGCGCTCTCCGGGGGACGCTGGCGGGCGGCGCTGCTGGAGTTCCTCCGGCACCTGGCGGAGACGCCGCCGGGGAGGCTGCAGGCGGAGTACGTCGCCACCTTCGACCTCCAGCGCCGCTCCTGCCTCTACCTCACCTTCTACGCCGAGGGCGACACGCGCAAGCGGGGCCAGGCCCTGCTCCGGCTGAAGCGGCTCTACGCCTCGGCGGGGCTGGAGCTGGAGGGCCCCGAGCTGCCCGACTACCTGCCGGTGATGCTGGAGTTCGCCGCCCTGGCACCGGCGGGGCTGGGAGAGCGGGTCCTGGCCGACCACCGCCTCGGCCTGGAGGTGCTGCGGACCCACCTGGAGGAGATCTCCAGCCCCTACCACCGCCTGGTCCAGGCCCTCTGCCAGAGCCTGCCCCGCTCCGCCCGGCTCGACCCCCGGGCCATCCGCCGCCTGCTCCGCGAGGGGCCGCCCCGGGAGGAGGTGGGGCTGCAGCCCTTCGGCCCCCCCGAGCTGGTGGCCGAGATGGGAGCGCGGCGGTGACCCCGGGCGGACTGCTCCTCTGGGTCGTGCTCCCCTACGCCTCCATGGTGCTCTTCGTGGCCGGCCACGTCTGGCGCTACCGCCACGACAAGTTCGGCTGGACGTCGCGCTCGACCCAGCTGCTGGAGGGGCGCTGGCTGGCCTGGGGCAGCAACCTCTTCCACTGGGGCCTGCTGGCCGCCGTCGGCGGCCACGTCCTCGGCCTGCTGGTGCCCAGCCAGCTGACCCAGGACGTCGGCCTCAGCGAGGGCGGCTACCACGTCCTGGCCGCGGCCGCGGGCGCCGTCGCCGGCCTCGCCTGCGTCGCCGGCTTCGCCATCCTCATGGCCCGCCGCGCCTACTTCCCCAGGGTCCGGCGCACCACCAGCCGGACCGACATCGCGACCTACACGCTGCTCGCCGCCATGATCGTCCTGGGCCTGGTGGAGACGATCGGCGTCAACGCCATCGGCCCCGGCTACAACTACCGGGACACGGTGGCGCTCTGGTTCCGGGGCCTCTTCACCTTCAGCCCATCGCCCCAGCTGATGGCCTCGGCGCCGGTCGTCTACCAGGTCCACGCCGCCCTGGCCTGGCTGCTCTTCGCGCTCTGGCCCTTCAGCCGCCTGGTCCACGCCTGGAGCATCCCGCTCCAGTACCTGGGCCGCCCCTACATCCTCTACCGCAGCCGCTATCCGGTGGTCCGGCGGTGACCGCTCCCGCGACCGGAGCCCGACCCGAGCGCCGCCTGCTGCTCTCGCTGGTGCGCCTCGAGCTGGCCTCCCAGCGCTGCCCCGGCTGCGGCGCCGGGCAGGTCGGAGCCCGGCTCCGCTGGGTCCGCTCCGAGCCGGCCCGGGTGACCCTGCGCGCGCTCTGCCCCAGCTGCGGCCGGAGCCACCTCCTGGTCGTGGAGCCGGGCACGGGGGCCGGTCATGCCGAGATCGCCTGAGGCGGTGCCAGCCTCTCCCGCCGAGCGCGGCGCCGCGCCCCCGACCGCCCCCGGCGCCTGGGGCCTGGAGCGCCTCTACCCCGGCTACTTCGCCCTCGTGATGGCGACCGGGATCATCTCCACGGCCTTCCTGGAGACGGGGCAGGGGGCCCTCTCCCTGGCCCTGCTGGCGCTCGCCGTGGCCGCCTACCTGGTCCTCGCCGCCGCCTTCCTGATGAGGCTCGCCCGGTACCGCGCCAGCTTCCTCGCCGACACCCGAGACGGCTCCCGCGCCTTCGGCTTCTTCACCCTGACTGCCGCCTCCGACGTCCTCGGCCTGCGCCTGGCGGCCGGGGGAGCGGCCGGCGCCCTGGCGCCGCTGGCGGTGGTGGCGGCCTCCACCTGGGTGCTGTGCAGCTACGGCCTGGTGCCCCGGGTCATGCTCCGGGAGCGGAAGTCCCCGCCCCGGGCCG
>JASHRA010000047.1 GCA_030038765.1 Candidatus Dormiibacterota bacterium
AGTACTTCCCGGACCACCCCGAGGACCTGGAGAGCTTCCTCAGCCAGAGCCGACAGCAGATGGCCCAGCTGGAGTCGCTGATGCAGTCGCTCTCGCCCGAGCAGCGGCGCCAGCTGGAGGAGATGATGCGGGCCGCCCTCAGCGACCCCGGCCTCCAGTCCGAGCTGGCCCAGCTCTCCCGGCTGCTCCCCCAGGCGGCGCCGACGGGGCGGGCCCCGGGCTCCCGCTTCGGCTTCTTCGGGGGCGAGGAGCTGGACCTGCCCGGGGCCCTCGACGTGCTGGGCCAGCTGCAGCAGCTGGAGGCGCTGGAGCGGGGCATGCGCCAGGCCTACTCCGGGCTGGAGATGAGCCCGGAGCTGCAGGAGCAGCTGAGCCGGACCCTGGGCCCGGAGTCCGCCGCCAGCGTGGCCCAGGTCCTGGCCCTCATCCGCGAGCTGGAGGAACGGGGCCAGCTGCGCCGCGGCGAGGGGGGCCTGGAGCTCACCCCCCAGGGGATGCGCAAGATCGGCCAGAAGGCGCTCGGCGACATCTTCCAGCACCTCAGCGCCGACCGCTTCGGCAACCACCCCCAGGGCAGCACCGGCCTGGGCAGCGAGGCGGGCGACTCGACCAAGCCGTTCGAGTTCGGCGACCCCTTCCGCATCGACGTCGAGCGGACCCTGATGAACGCCATCCGGAACGGCGAGGGGCGGCGCCCGCTGCGCCTCCGGGCCCAGGACTTCGAGGTGGTGGAGTCCGAGCTGCGGGTCCAGACCAGCACCGTCCTGATGCTGGACATGAGCCGCAGCATGCCCCTGCGCGGCTACTTCTACGCGGCCAAGAAGATGGCGCTGGCGCTGGACTCGCTGATCCGCACCCAGTACCCCCGCGACACCCTCTACATCGTCGGTTTCTCCGACTACGCGCGGGAGATCAGCCCCGGCTCCCTCTCCCAGCTCTCCTACAGCGAGTACGTCTACGGGACCAACATGCAGCACGGGCTGATGCTGTCCCGGCGCCTGCTCGGGCGTCACCGCGGCAGCAACCGGCAGATCATCATCGTCAGCGACGGCGAGCCCACGGCGCACATGGAGGGGACGCACGCGGTCTTCATGTACCCGCCCCTACCCGAGACCTTCCAGAAGACGCTCCAGGAGGTGCGCCACTGCACCCGCGAGGGCATCGTCATCAACACCTTCATGCTGGAGAGCAACCAGTACCTGGTGCAGTTCGTCAAGCAGCTCACCCGGCAGAACCGGGGGCGCGCCTTCTTCGTCAGCCCGGACCGGCTCGGCGACTACGTGCTGGTCGACTACGTCGCCTCCCGCACCAGGGCCCTCTGAGGGTGCCGAGCACCCGCCTGGGGACCCCGGAGCAGCGCTTCCAGGAGCGCATCCTGGTCCAGCTCCGCTCCCGCTACGCGCAGTGGCAGTTCCAGCCCGCGCCCGAGGGCATGGCCGTGCTCGCGCGGCGCTCCGGCTCCGAGCTGCAGCTCTCGCTCGACACCCTCTACGCCGAGTCCCAGCGGGACAGCGCCGCCCTCCCGGAGCGGATCTCCCGCTTCGTGGCCGACCTCGGGCCGCGGCTCAGCGCCGCCGAGCTCCGGCCCGAGCTGGCGGCCCGGGGGCCGGACCCCGAGGCCCTGGTCTGGTGCGTGCGCACCGAGCGCAGCCTGCGCGCCTACAGCCGCTTCGCCGAGCTGGCCACCCGCGAGCTGCCTGGCGGGCTCCTGGCCTTCGTCGCCGAGTCCCTGCCCGGCGAGGCCATGCGGGGCGTCTCCCGGCCCGAGGCGGAGGCCGGCGGGCTCAGCGCCGAGGCGCTGGCGGGCCACGCCGAGCGCAACACGGCGCTCCGCCTCGGGCGCTGGCGCTCGGCCCTGGAGCCGGGCTCCGAGGAGAGCTGGCTGCTGACCGACGACACCCTCTTCTCCAGCAGCCTCCTGGTGGTGCCTGAGTTCCTGCGAGCGCTCGCCGAGCGGGGCGGGGGCGAGGCCGCCCTGGCCGCGCCGGACCGGGCCATGGTGGTGGCGGCGGTGGCCGCCGAGGCCGCGCCGGAGCGCTTCCGGGCGGTGGTGCGGCGGCTCTTCCGGCTCGCCTCCAACCCGCTCAGCCCGGTCCTGCTGAGCACCGACGGCGCGTCCCTGCGCCTCCACCCCGCCGAGCGCAGGGAGCCGCTCCGGGGCTGGCGGCGGCTGCTCCAGGCCTGGCCGGATTGAGCTCCGCGGCACCGCCCCCGCCGCTGGCGGCCGCCCTGGAGGAGCTCCGCCGGTCGGCCCGCCAGCGCTACGGGGAGGCGGTCCTGGAGCCCACCCCGGTCCCCGGCGGCCTGCGCTGCAGCGTCGCCCTGAGGACCCAGGGGGAGGAGGTCCGGCGCCTGGCCCAGGAGCTCTGGCCGGCGGCCCGGTGCAGCGTCCTGGTGCTCTCGGAGCGCCCCCCTCGGCTCCTCCTCGAGCCCCGCGGCGAGGCCCTCCAGGTGTGGCGCCGGGCGCTCCCCGACGGGGAGCTCACCACCCAGCTGGTGCCGGGGGACCCGCCCGCCGAGCTGCTGGCGGTGCGGGGTCCGCGCTACCTCGTGCGCGCCCCGGGGCAGGCCCTCGGCTGGGTCGACCGCGACGCCCGCTTCGGCCGTCGCTCCGGGCGCCTGCCGGCCCGCCCCGAGCCGGCTGGCTGGGACCCGGCCGCGGTCCTCTCCCGGGCGCGCTCCCTGCTCGGACGCGCCTACGTCTTCGGCGGCACCGGAGCCCCCGGCGTGGACTGCTCCGGCCTGGTCTGGCGCTCCTATCTCAGCGTCGGCCTCCTCCTCCCCCGCAACAGCCGGGCCCAGCGCCGCAGCGGGGAGCGGGTGGCGCTGGGGGAGCTCGCGCCCGCCGACCTGGTGGGGGCGGTGCACCGAGCTCCCGGCCGGAGCAGCCACATCGCCCTGGCGCTGGACCCGAGGAACGTGATCCACGCCTGCCGAGAGCGTGGCCAGGTGCTGGCGGAGCCCCTCGACGCCTTCCGCGAGCGCTACCAGGTGGTGGCGGTGCGGCGCCTGCCCGGGGCCCGGAGCAGATGAGCACCCCGCCGCCCGTAGGGATCGCGTACCTCCCCGGGCAGATCGCCGAAACTGCCTGCCGTGGCGGACATCACGGCGCGCGAGCTGGGGCGTGACACCGGGGCGGCACTGCGACGGGTGGAGCGGGGCGAGCGCTTGAGGGTCACGGTGAGCGGACGCCCGGTGGCGGAGCTGGTGCCGCTGCCCCGGCGACCCGGGTTCCTGCCCTTGGACACCCTCCTCCAGGACCGAGAGCGCTGGCCGGCCGACCCCGGGCTGGCGGCTGACCTGAGGGAGCTGCTCCGGGAGGCAGCGGACGAGCTGCCCGGTGGCCCCGCCCGGTCCT
>JASHRA010000048.1 GCA_030038765.1 Candidatus Dormiibacterota bacterium
CGAGGCGATGACCAGGGCTCCCTCCAGGGGGCGCACCACACCGTCGAGGCAGGCCAGCTGCTCCCCCGGGCGCCCGCGGCGGACGCCCAGCTCCACCATCTCCCCGGGGCCGGCCAGACGGTCCAGGTCGAAGGTGTGCAGGGGCTGCCCCAGCTCCAGCATCACGTAGTTGGCCAGGTCCACCGGGCCCGAGATGGGGCGCGCGCCGACCGCCATCAGGCGGCGCTGGAGCCAGAGCGGCGCCGGCGGCTGGCGCTCCAGCTCCAGGCACTCGGCGATGTAGAGGGGGCAGTCGGCCTCCGACTCGAGGTGGAGCCGGACCGTCTCCGCGGCGGGGCGCCCGGCCCGCTCCGGGGGCCGGTCCTGGGGGGGCCGCAGGGGCCGGTCCAGCACCGCCGCCAGCTCCCGGGCCACGCCCAGGTGGCAGAGGCAGTCGGCGCGGTTGCTGAGGATCTCCAGGTCGTAGACCACGTCGGCGGGGAAGACACGGTCGAGGGGCTGGCCGGGCTCGACCTCGTCCTCCGGCAGCAGCAGCACGCCCTCGTGGTCGGAGCCGAGGCCGAGCTCGTCGGGGGCGCAGAACATGCCCTGGCTGAGGACGCCGCGGATCCGGCGGGCGCCGATCTCCTGACCCCCGGGGAGGCTGCTCCCGGGACGGGCCCAGGCCACCAGCGCCCCGCTGACGAGGTTGGGCGCGCCGCAGATGACCTCCGCCTCCGGCTCCCCGGGGACCGCCGCCCGGGCCCGCCAGAGGTGGTCCGAGCCGGCCAGCCGCTCGACCCCGAGGGCCCGGGCCACCACCACCTGGCCCAGTCCGGCGCCGTGCCGCTCCCAGCTCTCCACCTCGGTGCCGCTCAGGGTCAGCAGCTGGGCCACCCGCTCCGGGCCCACCCCCTCCAGCTCGACGTACTCCGACAGCCACTCGTGGCTCACGCGCACTCAGAAGCCCTCCAGGAGCCGGAGGTCGTTCTCGTAGAGGTCGCGGATGTCCTCCAGCCCGTACTTGAGGGCGGCGATCCGGTCGGGCCCCATGCCGAAGGCGAAGCCGCTGTAGCGCTCGGGGTCGAGGCCCGCGTTGCGCAGCACCTGGGGGTGAACCATGCCGGAGCCGAGGATCTCGATCCAGCCCTTGCCCAGGCAGCTGCGGCAGCCCCCGCCCCGGCAGAAGCCGCAGGAGACGTCGGCCTCCAGGCTGGGCTCGGTGTAGGGGAAGTAGCTGGCCCGGAGGCGCACCCCCCGCTCGGGACCGAAGATGGCCCCGATGAGGTAGGTGAGCGTGCCCTTGAGGTCGGCCAGGCTGACGCCCTCGTCGACGCACAGCCCCTCCACCTGGAAGAAGACCGGGTTGTGGGTGGGGTCGGGGTTGTCCCTCCGGTAGACGCGGCCGGGGACGATGATCCGGTAGGGTGGGGGCCCCGCCATCATCGTCCGCAGCTGCACCGGCGAGGTGTGGGTGCGGAGCAGCCAGCCCTGGGCCGGTCCCTCCAGGTAGAAGGTGTCGTGGGTATCCCGGGCGGGATGCTCGGGGGGCAGGTTTAGGAGTTCGAAGTTGTGCCGGTCGTCCTCCACCTCGGGACCGCGCACCGACTCGAAGCCCAGGGCCGCGGCCACGTCCTCGATCTCCCGGATCAGGCGCGCGACGGGGTGCTGGTGGCCCCGCTCCAGGGCCCGGCGGGGCCAGCTGAGGTCCATCCCGGCCGGGGCCGGCGGCGCCGCCCCGAGCGCCAGCTCCGCCTGGCGCCGGCCGAGCGCCTCCTCCACCGCCTGCTTGGCCCGGTTGAACTCCCGCCCCAGCTCGGACCTCCGCTCCGGCGGGAGCTGGGCCAGGGCGGCGGCCCGACGGCTGATCAGCCCCGAGCGCCGGCCCAGGTAGAGCAGCCGCAGCCGCTCCAGCTCAGCCTCGTCCCCCGCCCCGGCGATCTCCTCCAGGGCCCGCTCGCCCAGCTCCCGGAGGTCGGTCTCCGTCACTGGCCGGGCGAGCTCTCCCGCGCCACCTCGAGCAGCCGCCCGAAGGCAGAGGGGTCGCGCACCGCCAGCTCCGCCAGCTGCTTGCGGGAGAGCTGCACGCCGGCCCGGTCGAGGGCGGCGATGAAGCGGCTGTAGACCATTCCCTGCTGGCGCGTGGCGGCGTTGATGCGGGCGATCCAGAGCCGGCGGAAGTCGCCCTTGCGCTTGCGGCGGTCCCGGTACTGGTAGGCCAGCGAGTGCATGACCGCCTCGTTGGCGGGCCGGAAGAGGCGGTGGTGGGTGCCGCTGAAGCCGGAGGCCAGCTCCAGGATCTTCTTGTGGCGCTTGCGTGCGGTGACCGCCCGCTTGACCCGGGCCATCTCTCAGTGCACCAGCTTGGGGGCGTCACGCCGCACCTGGCGCGCCTCGCCTGGCGTCACCTGGTACATCTTGGCGTAGCCGCGCTTCCGCTTCGCCGACTTCCCCTCCAGCATGTGGGACTGGAAGGCGCCGCGGCGCAGCAGCTTACCGGTTCCCGAGAGACGGAACCGCTTCTGCGTCCCCCTGTGGCTGCGGATCTTGGGCATGGTTGCCGGCGCCTCCTCGCGGTTGTCTCTTGGCGATCGGGTTGAGGATCATGATCATGTTCTTGCCCTCCACCAGGGGATTGCGCTCGATCTGGGCCACGTCCTTGACCGCCTCGGCCAGACGTTCCAGCAGCGCGCGCCCGATCTCTTGGTGGACCAGCTCCCGACCGCGGAACATGATAGTGAGCTTGACCTTGTCGCCCTCCTCCAGGAAGTGGCGCACGTAGCCGTACTTGGTCTGGAAGTCGTGCTCGCTGATCTTGGGCCTGAGCTTCATCTCCTTGAGGCGGTTGGCGTTGTGCTCCCTGCGCGCCTCCTTCTCACGCTTCAGGGCGTCGAACTTGAAGCGCCCGTAGTCCATCAGGCGGCAGACCGGGGGTTGGGCCTGGGGCGCCACCTCGACCAGGTCCAGGCCGCGCTGCTGGGCCAGCTGCTGGGCCTCGGCCAGGGGCACGATGCCCAGGGCCTCGTCGTTGGCGTCGTCGAAGAGCCGGACCGAGAGCACCCTGATCTGGTCGTTGATGCGCAGTTCGCGAAACGCTATGGAAGACACCTCCTCAAGCAGGCAATTGAATCCGAGATGCTATCACCCGGATACCTTCCCCCAAGAGCCGCCGGCGCAACCCTCAGGAGGCGGTCTCGGCCCGGAGCCGCTCCAGCAGCTGCGCCACGCTGAGGGCGGCCTGGCCCCCGCCGCGGTTGTCCCTCAGCTGCACTCCGCCCGACTCCACCTCACGCCGCCCCACCACCGCAGCGTAGGGCACCTTGGCCAGGATGGAGTCCCTCACCTTGGCCTCGATCCGCTCCCCGGGCCGGTCCGCCACCTCGACCCGGAAGTCCTCCTCCTCCAGGCGGCGGGCCACCTCCTGGGCGTAGGGGAGCTGCTCGTCGGTGATGGTGAGGACCTCGACCTGGACCGGCGCCAGCCAGAGCGGGAGGGCGCCCCCGTGGTGCTCCAGGAGGACCCCGAAGAAGCGCTCCATGGACCCCAGCAGGGTGCGGTGGACCATCACCGGGCGGTGCCCCCGGCCGTCCGGCCCGATGAACTCGAGGCCGAAGCGCTCCGGCTCGTTGAAGTCGAACTGGACCGTGGCGCACTGCCAGCGCCGGCCCATGCTGTCGCGGATGTGGACGTCCAGCTTGGGCCCGTAGAAGGCGCCCTCGCCGGGGTTCTGGCGCAGCTCCAGCCCCTCCGCCTCGACCACCCGGCCGAGGCTGGACTCGGCCCGCTCCCAGAGCTCGGGCGCGCCCACCGCCCGGGGCGGCCTGGTGCTGAGGTCCACCTCCAGGGCGTCGAAGCCGAGCCGGTGGTAGAGGACGCGGGTGAGGCGCAGGACCGCGGCCACCTCCTCCTCCACCTGGTCCGGGCGGCAGAAGATGTGGGCGTCGTCCTGGGTGAAGCCCCGCACCCGGAGCAGCCCGTGCAGGGTCCCGCTGCGCTGGTAGCGGTAGACCGAGGCCAGCTCGGCCAGGCGCAGGGGCAGCTCGCGGTAGCTCCGGGGCCGGTTGGCGTAGATGAGGATGTGGAAGGGGCAGCTCATGGGCTTGACCCGGTAGCGCTCGCCCTCCACGTCCATGGCCCCGAACATCTCGTCGGCGAAGTAGCCGAGGTGGCCGCTGGTCTCCCAGAGCTGCTCCCGGGCCAGGTGGGGCGTGTAGACGAGCTGGTAACCGGAGCGCCGGTGCAGCCGGCGCCAGTAGTCCTCGATGACGGTCCTCACCGCCGCCCCCTTGGGGTGCCAGAGGATGAGCCCCGGCCCCAGGGCGTCGGAGATGGAGAAGAGGTCCAGCTCCCGGCCCAGCTTGCGGTGGTCCCGGGCCCGGGCCAGCTCGAGCCGCTCCAGGTACTGCTGCAGCTCGGCCTCCGAGTTCCAGGCGGTGCCGTAGACGCGCTGCAGCATGGGCCGGCTCTCGTCCCCGCGCCAGTAGGCGCCGGCGGGGTGGAGCAGGCGGAAGGCGGGGATCTCGCCGGCGTCGCGGACGTGGGGGCCGCGGCAGAGGTCGAAGAAGTCCCCGGTGCGGTAGGCGGTGATCGTGTCCCCCTCCGGGATCTGCTCGATGATCTCCAGCTTGAAGTGCTGGCCCCGGCGCCTGAACTCCTCCTGCGCCTGCTCCCGGCTCAGCTCCAGGCGCTCGTAGGCGGGCCGGCGGGAGGCGATCTGGCGCATCCGCTCCTCGATCGGGGCCAGGTCGTCCTCGCCGAGGCGGCGCGCGTCCGGCAGCAGGAAGTCGTAGTAGAAGCCGTCCTCGATCGAGGGGCCGATGGCGTACTCGGTTCCCGGCCAGAGCTCGCACACCGCTGCCGCCATCAGGTGGGCGGCGCTGTGGCGCAGGACCTCCAGGTCCACGGGGGGCTCAGGCATTCTCTGCGCCGGATTGTATGGAACTCGGCTCCGCCGGTCGGCGCCATCTCGGGCCGCGGCTATAATCCGGGCACCTCGGCGCCGGCGAGGGCGCATAGCTCAGGTGGTTAGAGCGCTACCCTGACACGGTAGAGGTCCCAGGTTCGACTCCTGGTGCGCCCACCAGGCCAGCCCTCTGGGCGGCGGCCACCCTCAGCTGGCGCGGCGACCGCTGCCCTCCCTTTGGCGGCGGCGCCCAGGGCCCGGCAGGGCCGTCCCTGACCCCGCTCGGGATGGCCGCGGTAATCCCCCGTTTCCACACCCGAGGTGGGGAAACGGCGCACAAACCGTGGCGACAAAGTTCAGGAAAAGGTGGTCATTTTCGCGTGCGTAATCTCTATTGACAGGAACCGTTAACCCGTTTCTAATATCCCTTCGTGGCCCGCACCCCCGCCTCTCCCCCAACCCCCTACCGGGTCTGTGCCAGGGCCGGCTGCGAGGCCACCGTCAAGAAGCGGACGGCGAAGTACTGCAGCGTCCGCTGCTCCAGCATCGACCCCGACCGCCGCGCCCGCCTGCGCGAGCGCGCCCGGCACGGCGTGGTGCTGCCCCTGGCCCACCAGCTCCGGCTCGACTTCGAGAGCGAGGAGTGGGGCCTGAACCTCCTGGAGTCGTCCCGGGAGGAGGTCCCGCTGGGCCTCTCCCGCTGGGCGGTCTGAGGCCCTAGCGCCGGACCAGGCCGGTGCGCACCGCCGCCTCGGCGGTGAGGATGTCGGCCCGGGTCACGGTCACCAACAGGCTCTGCTCACAGCCGTGGCAGATGATGTGGAAGGTGGTCGGCTCGGGAATGGCGCGGGCGACTTCCTGGCGCTTCCCGCAGCTCTCGCAGGTGACGACGGCTCGCATGGCCCCATTTAGGTCCCGCCCCCGCCGCCTGGAGCCCTCCGCCAGCGGACTTCGACAATCCGCTACGCGGCCGTAACCTCCGAGGAGCCGCCCGGAGGACCCCCGGCCCGGCCCCAGGCGCGCATCCGGGCCGCCGCCGCGGTCCCGATCAGGGACAGCCCCAGGGCCCCGACCACGTCGCTGGCCCCGACCACGTCGGCCACCGCTCCCGCCACCAGCAGGGGCAGGGCGATGGCGAGGTTGATGGCGAGGAAGGCGCCGCCGAAGATCTTCCCCCGGGTCGTCTCCTCGGTCCCCTCCTGGATCATGGTGAGGCAGGGGATGAGCACCGCCCCCAGGCCGGCGCCGAAGACCAGGGCGAGGAAGATCGCCAGCGGGACCAGGGCGCCGTAGACGTGGAGCCGGTCGAGGATCGGCGGCAGCACCCCCAGGACCAGCATCGCCAGCCCGGCCACGGCCAGGCCCCGGACCACGGACTGGGCCCGGTGCTGGGGCTGGTTGCGGCGCCCCAGGAGGGTGCCGGCGGCGACCATGCCGAAGGTGGCCGGGATGAGCAGGATGTAGCTGTTCTGGGGCCGGCTCTGGAGCACGTTCTGCATGTAGCCGGCGGAGAGGGCGAAGATGGTGAAGACGATGGTGAGGGCCAGCGTCAGCATGCCGAAGGCGAAGGGCAGGGTGCGGCTGCGGCGGACCAGGCGCAGCGTCTCGCGGATCTCCGACCAGGTGCTGCTCCAGGGGGCCCGGAGCTGCTGCCCGACGCCTCCCCGGGCGACGTCGAGCCGGGGCCGGATCAGCCAGATGGCGCCCGAGGCGACGGCGAAGAGGGCGGCCCCGAAGTAGTAGGGCCCCTCGAGGCCGAGGATGCGCTGGGCCAGGGAGGCCAGCGGGACCGAGATCACGATGGTCACGACGATGGTGATGGTGAAGAGGCTGGTGGCGGCCGAGAGGTCGTCCCGGCCCACCAGGCGGGGGATGCTGGCGGCCTCCGCCGGGGCGAAGAGCTGGCCCACCCCGGCGAAGACGAAGGTGATCACGTAGAGGGGCAGGACCTGGTGCTGGGCGACGCCGCTCAGCTCCAGCGCCGGCACCGCCAGGACCATCACCCCGCGGCTGAGGTTGGTCCAGATCATGAGGGTCTTCTTGTCGTAGCGGTCGGCGAAGATCCCGGCCGGGACGGAGAGGAAGACGGCGGGGATGGTGTAGGCCAGCAGCAGGGCCGCGTCGCTGACGTAGAGGTGGGTCAGGGAGTAGATCGAGAGCAGCAGGGAGAAGGCGAAGAACTTGTCCCCCAGCTGGGCCGCCACCTGGGCGCCCCAGAGGAGCCGGAAGTCCCGCGTCCGCAGCACCTGGCGGAAGCCGCTGGGCCCCCCCGCCACCCGCTCCTCGGCCGCAGCTACCCGGGGGGCCAGGGCCGGCATGGCGGCGAATATATCACCGGGTCGGCGCCGCGCCGCCCGGGCAGGCCCGGAGCAGCCGGGACCACTCCTCGGGCTCCAGCGTCCCCGGCCGCCGGCTGGGGTCGATCTCGGCCTGGCGCAGGATCGCGGCGGCCTCGTCCGGGCCGCGGCCGAGGGCCCCGGCGAGCCCGTTGCGGAGCTGCTTGCGGCGGGCGGCGAAGACGCCCCGAGCCAGGGCCAGCACCGCCTCCGCCTCCGCCGGGCGCTCCCCTGCGAGGGCGCCCAGGCTGACCAGGGAGCTGTGCACCCGGGGCGCCGGCCAGAAGCTGGCGGGCGCGATGTCGAACTCCACCCGGACGCTGGCCAGGGCCCGGACCGCGAGCGTGGCCAGGGACCAGTCCCCGGGGGCGGCGGCGAGCCGGTGGGCCACCTCCCGCTGCAGCACCAGGTGGCAGGGGGGCGGAGCCGGGGGCCAGGCCAGGAGCCGGGGCAGGAGGGCCCCGGTCAGCTGGTAGGGCAGGTTCCCCACCACCTTGTCGGCGCCCTCGCGGGCCAGCTCGGGCAGGAGGCGCAGCACGTCCCCCTGGAGCACCCTCAGCCCGGGATGGTGCCGGCGCAGGAGGCCGAGGGCGGCGCCGCAAGCGGGGTCGAGCTCCACCGCCAGCACCGCCGTGCCCCGCTCCAGCAGCCCCTGGGTCAGGGCGCCCAGCCCAGCCCCGATCTCGACCACCAGCCGGGGCGCCCCGATGACGTCGAGGATGGCGTCGCGCACCCCCCGGTCGACGAGGAAGTTCTGCCCCAGGCGGCGGCTGGGGCTGACGCCGAAGCGACGGGCCACGGCCCGCGCCGTGGCCGCCTCGCAGAGCTGGGGCGCGCTCAAGCAGGGGGCAGGCCGAAGGCGCGCCGGGCGTTGGCCGTGGTCGCGCCCGCCAGGGAGCGCAGGCAGTCCCCCCGCAGCACCGCCAACCACTGGGCCGTGGCCCGCACCATGGCCGGCTCCGAGGGCCGCCCCCGGTGCGGCTCCGGGGCCAGGAAGGGCGCGTCGGTCTCGACCAAGAGCAGCTCCGAGGGCACCTCCCGGGCCCCCGCCTGGAGCCGTGAGGCGGACTTGAAGGTGACGTTGCCGGCGAAGGAGCAGTAGAGGCCGCGCGCGGCCGCCTCCCGGGCGAACTCGGGGCCACCGCTGAAGCAGTGCAGCACGGCGGCCACGCGCGGCCCCGCGTCCAGCACCCGCAGCAGGTCCGCCTCGGCCTCGCGCTGGTGCACGACGACCGGCTTGCCCGCCTCCGCGGCCAGCTCCAGCATGCTGGCGAAGATCCGGCGCTGGAGCTCCGGCGGGGTCTCCAGGTACCCGGGCCGGAGCAGGTAGTCGAGCCCCACCTCGCCCAGCGCCACCGCCTTCGGGTGGGCCAGCAGCCGGCCCAGCCGGCGGCGCTCCCCGGCCCCCGGGAGCGCCCCCCGCACGGGGTGCCAGCCGGCGGTGAAGAAGACCCCCTCGAACTGCTCCGCCAGCTCGCGGGCGCGCTCGCTGTCCTCCAGCCCGTCGCCGCTCGAGACCACCTGGAGGACGCCGCTGGCCCGCGCCCGGGCCAGCACCCGGTCGGCCGGCTCCCCCCGCCGCACCACCTCGTCCAGGTGACAGTGGGCGTCCACCAGCGCGGGCGGGGGCTCAGCCACGCGCGCCCGTCCGGCCCCGCGAGGGGCCCTCCACCACCACCGTGCACTCGCCCCGGGGCGGCCGCTGCCGGAACTCGGAGGCCAGCTCCCCGGCCGTGCCCAGGTGCCAGCTCTCGTGGAGCTTGGAGATCTCGCGGGCCACCGCCACCCGGCGCGGGCCGAGCAGGTCGCCGACCCAGCCCAGCGTCTCCGCCAGGCGGTGGGGCGACTCGTGGAAGACGAGCGCGAACTGGTCCCCGGGCGCCAGCAGGCGCAGGGCCCTGACCTTGGTCCGGGGCAGGAAGCCGAGGAAGAGGAAGCGGTCGGCGCGGAGCCCGCTGGCCGAGACCGCCGCCGCCAGGGCCGAGGGGCCGGGCAGGGCCAGGACCTCGACGCCGGCCGCGCGGGCGGCGTCCACCAGGCGCCGGCCGGGATCGCTGACCGCAGGGGTGCCGGCATCGGTGACCAGGGCCACGTCCCCCCGCTCCAGCTGGTCCAGCACCAGGGGCGCCCGCTCCGCCTCGCGCTCGCCGGGGAGCGAGATGAGCCGGGGGCGGGCCCCCAGGTGACGCAGCAGGAGCTGGGAGCGGCGGGTGTCCTCGGCCACCACCACGGGCACGGAGCGGAGCAGCTCGGCGGCGCGCGGCGAGAGGTCGGCCAGGTTGCCGATCGGGGTCGCCACCACGAAGAGCCGCCCCGGCAAGGCCTCAGTAGCCCCAGTCCCGGGGATAGCGGAAGTCCTGCTCCACGCTGCGGCTGGAGAGCTTGGCCAGGAGCGGTGGCCGGCGCTTGAACTGGGAGGCCCTCACCCGCCGCCAGACCCGCTCCACCAGGCCCTCGTCGAAGCCGAGCTCGCCGACCTCCTCCGGGGAGCGGCGCTCGTCGACCAGGTGGAAGAGGACCTGGTCGGCCTGGGCGTAGGAGAAGCCCAGCTCGGCCTCGTCGGACTGGCCCGGGAAGAGGTCGGCGGAGGGCGGCTTGTCGAGGATGGGCTGGGGCAGCCCCAGGTGGCGGGCGAGCTGGAAGACCTGGGTCTTGTAGAGGTCGCCGAGCGGGTTGAGCGCGTAGGCGGCGTCGCCCCAGAGGGTGCTGTAGCCGAGCAGGATCTCGGACTTGTTGCTGGTGCCGAGGACCAGGGCCGAGCGGGTGCTGGAGATGTCGTAGAGCACGCTCATCCGCTCCCGCGCCATCTTGTTGCCGCGCCGGGCCCGGTCCGCCTCGGGGAAGCGGCGGAAGTAGGCGTCGATCTGCTCCGTGATCTCCAGCACCTGCAGCTCCAGGCCCAGCTGCCGGGCCAGCAGCTGGGCGTCGGCGAGGCTCGCGGGCTCGCTCTCGCGGTAGGGCATGGCCACCGCGGTGACCGCCTCCGGGCCCAGGGCGTCGACCCCGAGCCGGGCCGAGAGGGCCGAGTCGATGCCGCCCGAGACGGCCACCACGACGCCCCGCGCGCCCACCTTCAGGACCTCCTCCCGGACGAACTGGCGCAGGATGCCCGCCACCAGCTCGGGCTTGATGGCGAGGTCAGCCACGGGGCGGGCGCTCCAGCTGGCGGCGGACCAGGCCCTCGCGCTCGTCCCGCAGCAGGGGGGCGGCGATGCGGGCCCGGCGCAGCTCGCGGCGGTCCAGGGCGCAGCGCAGCACCCCGGGGCCGTCGTCGAGGGGCCCGGCCAGGAGCTTGCCGTCGGGACCCAGCACCCGGCTCCCGCCCCAGAAGTGGAAGCCGTCCTCGAAGCCCACCCGGTTGCAGTAGGCGACGAAGACGGTGAAGAGCTCGGCGTAGGTCCGCAGCATGGCCCCGTAGGTGGCGGCGCTGCCCAGCTCCGCCTCGGCCTCGGCCACGCCCCGACCCGGGCTGGCCGAGGGGCAGAGGATGAGGTCGGCCCGCTGCCGGCTGAGGAGGTAGGCGGCGCTGGGGTGCCAGAGGTCCTCGCAGATGAGCACCCCGAGGCGCCAGCTCTGGCCCCCGCCCAGGGGCACCTCCACCACCTGGAAGCGGTCCCCGGAGGCCACGTAGCGGTGCTCGTCGAAGAGGCCGTAGGTGGGCAGGTAGACCTTGCGGTGGACCAGCTGGACCTCGCCGCCGGAGATCAGCACCGCCGCGTTGTGGAACTCGAAGTCGGGGGACTCCAGGACCAGTCCCAGGAGCACCGATGCGCTCCCCGCCGCCCGCCGCAGTCGCTCCAGCTCGGGCCCGTCGAGGCGCAGGGCGCAGTCCTGGGTCAGGTCCTTGAGGAAGTAGCCGCTGAGGGTCAGCTCGGGGAAGACGATGAGCTGGCTGCCCGCCGAGACCTCCTCGCCGATGGTCTCCAGGACCGCCTCCAGGTTGGCCGCGGTGTCGCCCAGGCGCGAGTTGGCCTGGACCAGGGCCAGCTGGGTCCGCTCCCCCGTTCCCACCTCAGCCGGCCCGCTCGGCCTGGCCCTGGCCACGCACGAAGGCGGCCACCAGGGGGGCCACGGCATCCGGGGGCTCGTAGGCGAAGCTGGCCTGGGGAAGCGCCCGGATGAAGTCCTCGCCGTAGGCGCGCTCCAGGATCCTGGGATCGCAGATGACGACCGCGCCGCGATCACCCCGGCGCCGAACCAGCCGCCCGAAGCCCTGCTTCAGGCGCAGCACCGCCTCCGGCAGCGAGAGCTGGGCGAAGGCGTCCGCCCGGCCCCGGGAGCGGGCCTGGAAGATGGGGTCGGAGGGCACCGGGAAGGGCAGCTTGTCGATCACCACGCACTGCAGCTCGTCGCCCGGGAGATCGATCCCCTCCCAGAAGCTGCTGGTCCCGAGCAGCACCGAGCGGGCGTTGTTGCGGAAGTTGCGCAGCACCTGGTTGCGGGTCCCGTCGAGGCCCTGGCCCAGGACCGCCACCCCGGCCGGCGTGAGCAGGGGCCGGAGCTGGGAGTGGAGCTCGCGCAGAGCCTGGTAGCCGGTGAACAGGACCATGGTCCGGCCCCCCAGGAGGGTGGCGATGCCGGCCACCATGGCGGCCACCACCCGGGCGTGCTCGGGGTCGTTGTGGCCGGGCACCCCGCGGGGCAGGCAGCAGAGGGACTGGTGGAGGTAGTCGAAGGGGGAGTCGAGCACCAGCTCCTGGGCACCCTCGAGACCGAGCCGCTGGCGGACGTAGGCGAAGGAGCCGGCCACGGCCAGGGTGGCCGAGGTCAGGACCAGGGTCTGGCAGCGGCCGAAGACCCCCTCCCGGAGGGCACCCGCGACCTCGGTGGGCGCGGTCCTGAGCTGGGGCCGGTCGCCCCGCTCCAGGGCCAGCCAGGCGACCTGCCGCCGCTCCTCGTCCGGCGGGCCCTCCCCGGCGCCGGCCTCGACCCCGGAGAGCAGCGTCGCCAGCTGCCGGGCGAAGCCCTGGAGGGCGTCCGCGGCCAGCTGC
>JASHRA010000049.1 GCA_030038765.1 Candidatus Dormiibacterota bacterium
CGCTGACGACCAACAACCGGATGGAGCTGGTGGCGGCCCGCGAGGCCATGGCGGAGTTCCTGCGCCGCCGCCGCCCGGGCCAGGCGCTCCGGCTCCACACCGACTCCCGCAACGTCATCGGCTGGCTCTCCCAGGGCTGGAAGCGGAAGGTCAACCTGGACCTCTACCCGGAGCTGGACCGCCTGACCCGGGAGCTGGGCCCGGGCCTCGCCTGGGTGCACGTCGCCGGCCATGCTGGAATCCCGGGCAACGACCGCGTCGACCGCCTCGCGGTGCGCGCTCGGGAGGCGCTGGCTCACTGATGCAGCTCGCCGCCGCCCGGCACCGCGGCCTGCCGCGTGGGCGTCCCCCGAGTGCTGAGGTACCGGCCCTCAATCCGGGAGACGTCGCCGCCTGAGGTCGACTCCGCCCGCCGCCCGCGGCGGCACTCGCACCTGCCCGCGCAACGCGAGCGGAACACAGCTGGCAGGGCGTGGGAGGGGGGCTCACCCCGGGAGATCAGGCACCGTAAGTTCCGGCCAAGCCGCGTGGAAGAGTGCTCAGCCAAGGCCCCACGACAGATGGCGGTGCGAACCATGCTCTCTGGATTGCGCGTTGCGTGGCTGCACCGTTGCTGACCGGGAGGGACCGTTGCCTACCCAACCGATCGCTCTCACCGGAGACGCATCTGTTGCGGACGCACGGCGCCGGCCCTAACTGATGCGGGGCCTGCTGTTTGTCGCGTGCGGTGCGTCAGCGTCATCGGCTCAGCCGGTCAGGCTGACGTCGCCGGGGGCCTGGGGCGGACCGCTGTCGCCGACGTCGGCGGTGGTGCGGCGCGATGTCGACCCCCGGCAACTGGTGGGGTGGCAAGCGGTGCATGTGACGCCGTTGAGGCGGACCCTGCGCCGTCCGGCCACCGTGCGGGCCCTGATTGCGGCCGTTCGCAGCGGAACCACGCGTGCGTGCCTGACGTTGGCGATGTTCCCGCCACCACGCTCAGCTCCTACATCGCCGTCTTCTATCGGGGTCACACACCCGTGGCCACTGCAGCCGGGACCGAAGGACAGCCCTGCGAGACCCTCCATCTCCGCACGGGCGAACGGGAGTCGCAGCACTCGGGTCGGGCGGACCTGACGACGAACCCGGCTCCTCATTGGACGACGCTGTCCGGGCGAGCCCAGTCCTTGTATAGGCGGCTTGCTCTGGCGCTGGGGCTGCCCGTCTCCGGATTGACGTCCGAGCGGGCCGGATGAGCGGCGGTGGAGGATTCCAGACGTCCTTGCCGGCACTGTGGACGTGGCGGCGCGAGCGGCCCCAAGCGGTGCGGGTGCGATGCTCATCGCCGCCGGAAGACGTCGGCACAGGCATTGCGATGCGATGCGGGGGCCGGTCCAGGTCCTGGCCCGGGCACGGGCAGTCCGGCGTCAACGCAACGCCGGTTGGAGATTGCGGAGCCGGCAGCGGTGACGCTGTGCTCGTCCGGCTCGCGCTACCATCCCCTCGGGATGGCGGGCAGGTGACCGCGGTCGGCGGCGCGCCGGCCGAGGAAAGTCCGAGCTCCGCAGAGCAGGGCGCCGGGCAACGCCCGGCGAGGGAAACCTCAGGGAGAGTGCCACAGAAAGACACAGCCAGCGGCCTCGCTGGCGAAGGTGAAATGGTGGGGTAAGAGCCCACCGGCAGCCGGGCGACCGGCTGGCCAGGTAAACCCCGCCCGGAGCAAGACCCGGCAGGGTGCGGGCGGAAACGCCCCTGGGCTGCTCGTCCAGCGCCACCCGGGTGGGTCGCTAGAGGCGCCGGGAGACCGGCGCCGCAGATGGATGGTCACCTCCCCCGCGGCCCGCCTCGGCGGGACCCCGGGGGAACAGGACTCGGCTTACCGCCCGCCTTCCCACCGCTCGCAACCGGCGAGCACGCCCACCTCGACCCTCAACCGAACATCAGTACGCCCTCTGGCCGGGCCGATGCCAAGATTTTTAGGGATGAATCCCCCAATAGGAGCCATCGGGTCGCTATGATGCCCAGCGGACCTCTGGAAGTCGTTGACCGGAGGGCCGGGCGGTGATACAGTCCCAGGAACCTGCTCTGGCGGGGGAAAAGTGGTGATCGAGAGAGGAGCCATCAGGCATGGGCGAGCGCAGCGGGAGGGGAGATGGCCTTCTTCGGCCGCTTCGACCACGCTCTCGATGAGCGGGGCCGGGTCGCCATCCCGGCCCGCTTCCGTGAGGAGCTCCGGGGGGGATGGGTCACGGCGCATCCCGCCGGCTACCTACTGATGTATCCGGCCCTAGAGTGGGCAGCGATCGGCGCCGGGCTCCGCCACGACCCCCTCGCCGACCCCCTCTACAGCGGCTATGTCCGCCGCTTCTACGCCGACTCCCAGGAGATCACCTGGGACAACCAGGGGCGGATCCTGCTCCTGCCCCAGCTGCGGCAGCACGCCGGGCTCAACTCGACGGTGGTCTTCGTCGGCGTCAACAACGCGGTCGAGGTCCACTCCGAGCACGGCTTCGAGGCCGCCACCGCGTCCCTCGCCCCGGAGGAGTGGGAGGCGATGCGGCGGGCGGTGCTGGCGGAGCAGCGGCAGGAGCCGGCGGGGGCGCCGCCGCCATGAGCGTCATGCTGGCGGCGATGCCCAGGTCCGTCGCCCGCAGCCGGGAGGCAGCGCCCGCCCACGTCCGCGGCACCCACCAGCCGGTGATGCTGGCCGAGCTGCTGGAGGTGCTCCACCCGCAGCCCGGCGAGGTGGTGGTGGACGCCACCCTCGGCGCCGGCGGGGTCTCCCGCGCCTTCCTCGAGCGCGTCCTCCCTGGCGGGCGGGTCTTGGCCTTGGATCGAGATCCGTCCGCCGTTCGGCGCGCCGAGCTCGCCTTCGCCGACCGGGGGGCCGCCTTCCGGGCCGTCCAGGGTCGCTTCTCCCAGCTCGCGGCCATCTGCGCCCGGGAGGCGGTGGAGCCGGACGTCGTGGTCCTGGACCTCGGCATCTCCTCGCTCCAGCTGGACGACCCCAGCCGCGGCTTCAGCTTCCAGCAGGACGGTCCCCTGGACATGCGCCTCGATCCCTCGGAGCCGACCCTCACCGCGGCCGACATCCTGGCCAGCCGCAGCGAGCGCGAGCTCGCCGACCTCTTCTTCGAGCTGGGCGAGGAGCGCCACTCCCGGCGCATCGCGGCCGCCATCGTGAGTCGGCGCCGCTCCGCCCCCATCAGCACCACCACGGAGCTGGCCCGGATCTGCGCCGAGGCCATTCCGCGCCGGCTCTGGCCGCGCCGCATCCACCCCGCCACCCGGGTCTTCCTGGCCCTGCGGGTGGCGGTCAACGACGAGCTCGAGGAGCTCCGCCGCGGCATCGACGCTTCCGCTCAAATTCTTCGGCCCGATGGGCGAATTGGGACGCTCTCCTTCCAGCCGTCCGAGCACAGAACCACCAAGCGCTCCCTCAACGCCCTCACAACCGCCCGTGCTTGCCCGTCCCAAGACTTGGTCTGCACCTGCGCCCATCGGGCCACCTTCTCCACCCTCACCCGGCGCTCCCTCAAGCCCGGTGCGGCCGAGCTGGAGCGCAACCCGCGCGCCCGCTCCGCCCAGCTCCGGGCGGTGCTCAAGCTGGCCCGCTCGGGTCCCTAGCCCGAGGGCTCCGCCGCTCCCGTCATCCCCAGCCGCAACTGATCCCCCCTCCGTCCCAGCAAGAGCCAGAGCCAGATGACCAGCATCGCCTTCGGGGCCCGGCCCCGAGCCAGATTCGCCCTTCCCTTCGACGAGGAGGAGTGGGCCAGGGCGCGTCCCCGCAGGCGCGTCCTGTCCCGCTCCCTGGCCGCCTGGCTGCTGCTGCCGGCGCTGGCCGCCCTGGTGGCGGTGGGGGTGATGTACGCGGCCCAGACCGCCCAGGCCACGGCGCTCACCTACCAGATCGCGGCCCTCCGCGCCAGCAAGGCCCAGCTGGTGCAGCAGGAGCAGCTGCGCAGCCAGGAGCTGGAGCAGCGGGAGAGCGCCGGCACCGTGGTGGGCGACGCCGGACGGCTCGGCTTCGGCTCCGCCTCGAGCTGGTCCACGGCCAGCCCGCCCAGCTCGGCCAGCGATCCCCTGGCGCCGGTCCTGGTCGCGCTCCGGGGCGGCTGAGCCGGTGCCCCCCGGGAGCCAGAAGAGAGGCGCCGCCCCCGGCGGCCGCCCCGCCGACCTCGCCGGGGGCAGCCGCGCCCACCTTCCCGACGCCGGCCGGCGCATGGCCCTGGTGGCCGGGCTCCTGGTGGTCGCGCTGGTCGGGCTGGCGGCCCGCCTGGTCCTGCTCGAGATGGGCCAGGGGCAGCAGCTGGCGGCGGCCGCGGTGGCGCAGCAGGAGGAGTCGGTGACCATCCCGGCCGAGCGGGGCCTGATCCTGGACGACCAGGGGCAGGTGCTGGCCGGCAACGCCGTCGCCTACGACATCTTCGCCGACCCGGAGCAGATCCCCAGCTCGGAGCGGCTGCGCGAGGCGGAGCTCCTGGCACCGGTGCTGAAGCTCTCCGCCGACAGCCTGGAGCGCCTGCTCTCCAAGCACCTGGAGTTCGTCTACCTGGCCCACTCCCAGACCCCGGCGGTGGAGTCCAAGCTCCAGAGCCTGGACCTGGCCGGGATCGGCAGCCTGCGGAGCGAGGTCCGCTCCTACGGCCCCGGCGTCGTGCCCGGGACCAGCTTCGCCTCCGACGTCCTCGGCTTCGTCAACAGCGACGGCGTGGGCCAGTACGGCCTCGAGGGGTACTACAACCAGGTCCTCTCCGGCACGCCCGGCCACGAGTCCGTGGTCCACGACCTCCAGGGCGACGCCGTCACCCTGGGCGACGAGCCCCAGGTGCCGGCGGTCAACGGCCGCGACCTCAACACCGGGATCGACGCCACCATCCAGGCCGCCGCCGAGCAGGACCTGGCCGCCGAGGTGGCCAAGGACAAGGCCGCCTCCGGGACCATGATCGTGATGAACGTCCACACCGGGTCCGTCGTGGCCTGGGCCGACGACCCCGGCTACGACGCCAACGACTACGCCTCGACGCCGGTGAGCGCGTTCCAGGACGACGGCCTGGCGAGCCTCTACGAGCCCGGCTCGGTGATGAAGACGGTCACCTTCGCGGGCGCCCTCCAGCACGGCGTCATCACCCCGGAGGGGACCTTCGACGAGACCCCGGCCAGCGGCATGGTCCAGGGGGTCGAGATCCATGACTGGGACGACGTCTACCACGGCGTCATCAGCTACTCCTGGGTGCTGGAGGACTCGCTCAACGTGGGCGCGGTCCACATCGAGGAGCTGGAGGGGGCCAAGGACTTCTACCAGAACATGGAGAACTTCGGCATCGGCAGGCCCACCGGCATCGACCTGGCCGGGGAGGAGAGCCAGGCCCTGCCCCCGCTCTCCCAGCTCTCGCCCCTGCAGCTGGCCACCTCCAGCTTCGGCCAGGGCGTGGTGGTGACGCCCATCGAGATGCTGGCCGCCATCAACGCCGTCGCCAACGGCGGGGTCTGGGTCCAGCCCCACGTGGTGGACTCCATCAGCGGCGGCGGCAAGCCCACC
>JASHRA010000050.1 GCA_030038765.1 Candidatus Dormiibacterota bacterium
GCGGCCACGATCCAGGCCGAGCGGACGGCGGCGGCCAGGTCCTCGCTGCGCTGCAGCATCACCCGCCCTGCTCCCGAAACGCGGACAGCCCCCGGTAGACGGCCAAGGATCCTCCCACCATTCCCAGCAACAGCCCGACCAGGGTGAACACGGGGAGGGTGCCGAAGTGCCGGTCCAGGACCAGCCCGGCCACGACTCCGATGACGACCGTGATCGAGAAAACTCCCACCAACGCGAAGGCGGCCCCGGGACCCGCCAGCCGCCCGGGCCGCCGCGGAGCTCCCTCCGAGGACAATTCGGCGCGATCTTATCACGGCCAAGGCGCCCCGCCGGCCGCTCCCGGAACTGGCCCGGGAGCGCCCCGGGCCGGCTCATAAACTGCCGCCGTGGAGATCGGCATCGACGCCAGCCGGGCCTTCTGGGAGGAGCCCACCGGCATCGGCACCTACTCCACCGAGGTCATCTCCCGGCTCCTCCTCTCCCCGCCCGCGCCGATGCGCCTCTACCTCAACCGGCAGCGGCCCCCGGAGACGCCTCGGCTGCCCCCCGGGTCGGAGTGGCGCTGCCTCCCCCTGGGTCGCGGCTGGACCGCCCTGCGCCTGCGCTGGGAGCTCCGCCGCGACCCGCCGCGGCTGCTCTGGGTGCCCGCCTACCGGCTCCCCGGCGGCCGCCTGCCCCGCTCGGTCGTGACCGTGCACGGGGTCGAGCACCGCTTCGCCGCCCAGGCCTACCCCGGAGCCGAGGCGCGCCGGGTGGAGAGCTTCGTGCGCGACACGCTCAGCCGGGCGGCGCGGGTCATCAGCCCCTCGGAGACGACCAAGGCGGACCTCGTCAACCTCTACGGGGCCGATCCCTCACTGGTCACGGTCATCCCCCACGGCGTCTCGCCCGCGCTGGCGCCGCTCCCCGAGGAGCGCCGCCGGGCCCAGCTGGAGCGGCTGGGCCTGAGCGGCCCCTACTTCCTCATGGTGGGCGCGCACCACCCGCGCAAGAACCTGCCCTTCCTGCTGCGGCAGTTCGCCGCCGCCTTCCCCCACGGCTCCGGCTCCCCCCGCCTGGTGGTGACCAACGCCGGCCGGCCGGCCCGGCCGGGAGCGGCGGGCCCGGGACTGGGCGACCGGCTGCTGCTCCTGGGCCACGTCCGGGGGGAGCCGCTGGCCGCCCTCTACGGGGGCGCCCTCGGGGTCTGCGTCCCCTCCCTCTACGAGGGCTTCGGCCTGCCCGCGCTGGAGGCGATGGCCTGCGCCGCCCCGGTCCTGGCCAGCCGCGTGGGGGCGGTCCAGGAGGTGGCCGAGGGAGCCGCCCTGCTGGTCGACGGGGACGACCCCGGGGCCTGGGTGGAGGGGCTGCGCCGCCTCTCCGAGGACGGGGCGCTGCGCTCCCACCTGGGCCAGCTGGGCCGGGCCCGGGCCGCCCGCTACAGCTGGGACGCCTCGGCCAGCGCCCACTCCCGGCTGCTGGCCGAGGAGCTGGGGCGCGCCCCCGGCTGAGGCCCCGGCCTCAGGCCCTGGGCCAGGCCTGCGACTCGCCCTCGGCGGTGATCGAGACCACGGTGTCGCGGGACCAGCGGGAGGCGCCCCAGATGCGCACCCGGAGCAGCTCCGGGAGCTCGGGTGCCTGGCTCGCCACCGCCAGCACGCTGTCGTGGCCGTAGAACTCGGAGTGGACGACGCGGCCCAGCGCCTTGCCCGGGCCGGCGTCGGCGACGGTGATCTGCTCCGGCCGGACCAGGATCACCGCCGGCCCCGCCAGCGGGCCCAGGTCGGGGCGGGCCGGGCGCACCCGGAGGCGCCCCAGGACGGTCTCGGCGACGCCGCCGCGCACCGTCCCCTCGACCAGGTTGGCGTCGCCCAGGAAGCGGGCCATCTCCAGGTCCACGGGGTCGCCGTAGAGGCGCTCGGGGGAGGCCAGCTGGGCGACCCGGCCGCGGCGCAGCACGGCCACCCGGTCGGAGAAGGAGAGCGCCTCCTCCTGGTCGTGGGTGACCAGCACGGTGGTGACCCGGGAGCGGGCCAGGATCGAGCCCACCTCCTCCCGGACCGAGGCCCTGAGGCTCGGGTCCAGCGAGGAGAAGGGCTCGTCGAGGAGGAGCAGGCGGGGATCGATGGCCAGGGCCCGGGCCAGGGCCACCCGCTGCTGCTGTCCGCCCGAGAGCTGGTGCGGGAAGCGGCCGCCCAGCCCCGACATGCCCACCATCTCGATGAGGGCGTCGACCCTTCCCCGACCCCGCTCCGCCCGGGGCAGGCCGAAGCCGATGTTCTGGGCCACGCTGAGATGGGGGAAGAGGGAACCGTCCTGGGGCACGTAGCCGACCCGGCGCAGCTCGGGGCGGACCAGGTGCTGGCCGTCGTCCACGACCGTGCCGTCGAGCTCGATGCGACCGCGGTCGACCCGCTCCAGGCCGGCGATGAGGCGCAGCAGGGTGGTCTTGCCGCTGCCCGAGGGGCCGAGGATGGACGTGACCGAGCCCCGCTCGACCTCCAGCTCGAGGCCGGTCAGGACGGTCGTCTCGCGGAACGACTTGTGCAGGTCGCGGATGCTGATGGCGGCCTGGGTCGGGCCCGGCCCGCCCGCTCCCCCGCCCGGCTGGGCCAGGCCCTGGGCTCCGGGGTCGGGCGCCCGCCCCGGAGATCCCGGCTTCAGAACGGCGATGGGAGCTCCTCCGGCTGGGTGGTCCCCGGGCTCCCGGGCTTAGGCCAGCCTAACGTCAGCCTTAGTTCGAGCTTATCGGGGGCTCCGGCCGCTGTCAAATCCGAGTCAGGATAAGGAATTTGTCCGGGCCCGGGCTCAGCGCAGATAGAGCAGGCCCTGGCTGCCGAGCGCGCCGATCCGCTCCAGGGCCAGGTGCGCGCCCTTGGCGACGCAGTTCTGGGGGTCGGGGGGGACCCGGGTCCGGATCCCGGTCCGGCGCCCCAGACGCTCCCCCAGCTCGGTCAGGCCGAGGCTCCTGCCGGCCACCGTCAGGCCCTGCTCCCGGGCCCCCGACCGCAGCTCCGGGGGCAGCTGGTCGAGCAGCTCCTCGACCAGGCCGGCCAGCGTCTCCAGGCCGGCCTCGCTGTCCCAGGCCTGGGCCAGCCCGGCGATGGTCCCCCGGGGCGGGGTGCGGAAGTCGTGGGAGAGCAGCCCGTCGTGGGCCACGGCCGCCACCTGGGCCGCCTGGGGCACCAGGAAGAGGAGCGCCAGCGGGGTCCAGGCCGCCACCGGCAGGCCCGCCCCGAGACAGGCCGCCAGGGGCACGTCGATGACGTGGGCCATGCGCGCACCCGAGGCCATGGCCGCCTCCAGCAGCTGGCGGCGGCCGGCCGTGGAGAGATCGGCCGGCAGGGCCAGCATCAGCTCGTGGCGGGAGAAGAGGACCCGCCCCACCACCCGCACCACGACCTGGCGCAGGAGGTGGCCGGCGGCCTCCTGGTCGGCCAGCTCTCGGACCCCGAGGGGCCAGGTCAGCTCGACGCCGGGGGAGTGCTCCGAGGCCAGCTCCAGGGCGGCCGCGCCCAGGGCCAGGGGCCGGCCTCCCTCCACCTGCCGGGCCAGCACCGCCGGCTCGTCCAGGACCAGGCCCTCGCCACGCATCCAGACCGCCACCCGGTCCGGCGCCAGCTCGATGCCGAGGCGGCGGGGCGCCATCAGCCGGCCCCGGTCGGGGCGGTGTCCCCGGGCCAGCGGCGCAGGGTGGCGCCCAGCCCGGCCAGCTTGCGGGCCAGGTCGGCGTAGCCCCGGTCCAGGTGTTCCACGTTGGAGAGCCAGGTGGTGCCCTCGGCGCAGAGGCCGGCGATCACCAGGGCCGCCCCGGAGCGGATGTCGGTGCAGGCCAGCTCGGCCCCGCGCAGGGGGGCGCCCCCCTGGACCATGGCGCTGCGCCCGTGGATGCGGATCTCGGCGCCCAGGCGGCGCAGCTGCTCCACGTGGCGGAAGCGGTTCTCGAAGAGGGCCTCGGAGATGACGCTCTGGCCCTCCGCCCGGGTCATGAGGGCGACGTACTGGGGCTGGAGGTCGGTGGCGAAGCCGGGGTGGGGCCAGGTGGTCATGTCCACCGCGCGCAGCTGGCCGGGCCTGGAGATGCGCAGCCAGGTGCCCCCCTCCTCCACCTCGCAGTTGGCCCAGCGCAGCTTGTGCAGCACCTGGCCCAGGTCGCTGCACTCGAGCTCCTCGATGAGCGCGTCCCCGCCGCTGGCGGCAACCGCCATGGCGAAGGTGCCGGCCTCGATGTAGTCGGCGCGGACCCGGTGCCGGACGGCGTGGAGGCGGCTCACGCCCTCGACCACGATGCGGTCGCCGCCGGCGCCGGAGATGCGCGCCCCCATGGCCCGGAGGCAGAGGGCGAGGTCGACCACGTGCGGCTCCCGGGCGGCGTTGGAGATGACGGTGATGCCGTCGGCCCGGGAGGCGGCCATGAGCAGGTTCTCGGTCCCGGTCACGGTGGGCAGGTCGAGCTGGATGTGGGCGCCGTGGAGCCGCTCCGCCCGGGCGTGGATGCCGTACTCGTCCTCGGTCACCTGGGCCCCCATGGCGCGCAGTCCCTCGAGGTGCTGCTCCACCCGTCGCAGGCCGATGTCGTCACCCCCGGGGAGGGGCAGGGAGACCGAGCCCCGGGAGGCCAGGAGCGGTCCCAGCAGCAGCAGCGAGGCCCGCATCCGCCGTCCCAGCTGGCTGTCCGGCTCGGTCCGGGTCACGGGCCGGGCGTCGATCTCGACCGCGCCCTGGGAGCGCTCCACCAGCGCTCCCAGGCCGCGCAGCAGCCGGCACATGGTCTCCACGTCCTCGATGGCGGGCACGTTCTCCAGCCGGAGCGGGCCGTCGGCGAGCAGGGCCGCCGCCATCTGGGGCAGGGCCGCGTTCTTGCTCCCGCTGACCGTGACCCGGCCCCGCAGCGGGGCCCCGCCCACGATCTCCAGCCGGTCCCCGGCGCCCGGCTCAGGCACGGGGCGGCTCCACCCCCGGGGCGGGCGGGTCGACCAGCCGGTGGTGGCGCAGGCCGCCGCGGTGCCAGACCCGCCAGAGCAGCAGGCCCAGGGCCAGGACCAGCAGGCCCAGGGCCACGGCCAGGATCTTACGGTGGCCGAAGAGGGCGAGCCCGAGGCAGCCCAGGATGGCGGTCACCAGGTAGAACGTGACCGCGGTCTCCCGCTGGCTCAGCCCCAGGGCCAGCAGGCGGTGGTGCAGGTGGCGGGCGTCGGCGTGGGCGAAGCTCACCCCCTGGCGGCGCCGGCGCCAGATGGCGTAGGCGGTGTCGCCGATGGGCAGGGCCAGGGCCAGCACGGGCACGAAGAGGGCCAGGGCGACGGTCACCTTGGCCACGCCGAGGACGGTGATCACCCCCACCAGCATCCCCAGGAGGTGGGAGCCGGAGTCGCCCATGAAGATGCGCGCCGGGGCGAAGTTGAAGGCGAGGAATCCCAGGCAGGCGCCGATGAGCGCCGCCGAGAGCAGGATCACGCCCGCCTGTCGGGGCTCGACGGTGAGCCGGTTGACGGCGGCCAGGTAGAGGACGCCCCCGACGATGGCCACCACCCCGGCGGCGAGGCCGTCGACGCCGTCCAGCAGGTTGATCGAGTTCTGCATGCCCATCAGCCAGATGACGGTGATGGGGATGGCGGCCCAGCCGAGGCGGAGGGCGAGCCCGGGCAGGCTGACGGAGCTGATGGTGATGGCGAAGACGCCCGCCACCAGGAGCGAGCACAGGGCCTGGATGGCGAGCTTGGTCCAGAAGGGCAGGCCGAGGACGTCGTCGAGGGCCAGGAGCACGGTCACCAGCGCCGCCACCACCGCGATCTGCCACCAGTCCTGGATCCCCCGCCCGAGGCAGACGAGGGCAGCCACGAAGCCGGCCATCATGGCCAGCCCGCCCAGGCGGCCGGTGGGCCGGGCGTGGATGTGGCGGCCGCCGGGGCGGTCCACGGCGCCGAGGCGGAAGCTGAGCCAGCGGGCCAGGGGGACGAAGGCCACGGTCACGCCGACGGCCACCAGCAGGATGGGCAGGGCGCTGAGGTAGTGGTTGGAGACGGTGGGCAAGGAACTCCCGCCGGCGACGGCTAGTTGTAGGGCAGGGGGAAGGCCTCGCAGAGGGTCCGGGCCCGGGACGCCACCTCCCGCTCCACTCCCTCGTCGCCCAGGTTGTGGATCAGGCGCGCGACCAGGGTCGCGATCTCGTCCATCTGCTCCGGTCCCATCCCCCTCGTGGTCACGGCGGGAGAGCCCAGGCGGATCCCGCTGGGGTTGAACTTGCTGGCCTCGTCGAAGGGGATGGAGTTGCGGTTGACGGTGACCCGGGCCCGGTCGAAGGCCTCCTGGACCTGGCGCCCGGTGAGCCCCAGGGGACGCAGGTCGACCAGCATCAGGTGGTTGTCGGTGCCCCCGCTGACCAGGCGCAGGCCCTCTGCCACGAGCCCCTGGGCCAGGCGCTTGGCGTTGGCCACCACGCGCTGGGCGTAGTCGGCCATCTCGGGCTGGGTCCAGGCGTGGAGGGCCACCGCCTTGGCCGCGATGGCGTGCAGCAGGGGTCCCCCCTGGACCCCGGGGAAGACCGCCTTGTCGATCGCCTTGGCGCTCGCCTCGGGGCAGAGGATCATCCCGCCCCAGGGCCCGCGCAGCGTCTTGTGGGTGGTCAGCGTGACCACGTCGGCGTAGGGCACGGGGCTGGGGTGGGCCCCGCCCGCGACCAGCCCGGCGAAGTGGGCCATGTCCACCATCAGCACCGCCCCCACCTCGGCGGCGATCTCGGCCAGGCGGGGGAAGTCGAAGATCCGGGGGTAGGCGCTGGCGCCCGCGACCAGGACCCGGGGCCGCACCTCCAGGGCCCGGCCCCGCACCTGGTCGTAGTCGAGCTGCTCCGTCTCCCGGTCCACGCCGTAGAACTCGGCGTGGTAGAGGATGCCGCTGAAGCTCACCGGGGAGCCGTGGCTGAGGTGCCCCCCATGGCTCAGGTCGAGCCCGAGGATGGTGTCCCCGGGCTTGCAGAAGGCCATGTAGGCGGCCATGTTGGCGCCGCTGCCGCAGTGGGGCTGGACGTTGGCGTGCTCGGCGCCGAAGAGCTCGCAGGCGCGCCGCTGGGCCAGGCTCTCGACCTGGTCCACGTACTCGCAGCCGCCGTAGTAGCGGCGCCCCGGGGTGCCCTCGGCGTACTTGTTGTTGAGCCAGGACCCGAGCGCCGCCAGCACCGCCGGGCTGGCGATGTTCTCGGAGGGGATCAGCTCCAGCGTGTACTGCTGGCGCTCGAACTCGCGCTCCATGATCGCGGCCAGCTCGGGGTCGGCCTCACCCAGGACGCTGAGCCGCTCCTCGGCCACCGCCAAGTCAGTCCCTCCGAGTGCCCGTCTGCCGAGACCCGAGGGGGATCCCCAGCTGGGCCGCGCCGAGCGTTCCCTCGCGTACCAGCACCGGCGGGTCCCGGGTGAGGTCGAGTATAGATGAGGGTCGTGCCGGACCCGTGACCGGCCCGGGCGCCCAGACGGCGCCGGCCAGGCCGGGGAGCCGGGCCACCGCCTCCTCCGCGTCCGCCACCGGGGGCAGGCCGTGGGGGTTGGCGCTGGTGGTGGCCAGGGGGCCGGTGCGGCGGAGCAGGGCCAGGGTGAGGGAGTGGTCCGGGATGCGCACCCCGACCGTGCCCTGGCCGCCCAGGGCGGCGGCCGCCGGCAGCGCCTCCAGGATCAGGGTCAGGGGCCCGGGCCAGAAGCGGTCGCCCAGCGACTCCGCCAGCGGGGAGAGGCGGGCGTAGCGGCGCAGACCCTCCCGGTCCGCGCCCATCAGGATCAGTGGCATGGAGGCAGGGCGGCCCTTCAGCTCGTAGACCCGGGCCACGGCCTCCACCGAGCCGGGATCACAGCCGAGGCCGAAGACGGTGTCGGTGGGAAAGGCGATCACCTGGAGACGCCGGACGGCGGCGGCCGCGGCCGCCAGGCCGGGCTCGTCCCCGACCCAGACCTCGGCGCTCACGGGAGCGCCACCTCCACCACGCGCTCCCGTTGGGAGAGGTCGAGGTGGCAGCGCACCTCGGCCAGGGGCCAGGTCTGGCGGCAGATCAGCCGGACCGCGTCGCCCCGGCGCGGGTCGATCTCGAGCAGGACGGTGCCAGGGCTGGCCATCAGCGGCGGCAGCTCCGGCAGCAGCTCGCGGTAGGCCCGGAGGCCGTCCTCACCCCCATCCAGGGCCAGATGGGGCTCGTGCTCCCGCACCGAGGGGTCGAGCTCCGCCAGCTCGGCGCCGGTCACGTAGGGGGGGTTGCTGATCACCAGGGAATAGGGGCCCCTGCTCACCAGGGGCCGGGCCCAGGAGCCGCGCAGCAGGCTCACGCTGTCGGCGACGCCAAGGTGCTCGACGTTGGCCCGAGCCACTTCCAGCGCTGCCTCGGAGACATCCGACGCGTCCACCCGGGCACCCTCGTCCCGCAGCGCGACCGCGGCCGCGAGGCAGCCTGACCCGGTCCCGATGTCGGCCACCCGGTGGGGGCCGGCGAGACCGCCGAGCCGAGCCAGGGCCAATTCCACCAGAAGCTCGCTCTCCGGCCTCGGGATCAACACCTCCGGGCTGACCGCGATCTCGAGCCCCATGAACTCGCGGTGGCCGAGGAGGTAGGCGGTGGGGACGCCCCGGGCCCGCTGCCGGAGCGCCTCCCGGGGGCGCTGCAGCTCCTCCTCGTCCAGGGGGCGATCGAACTGGAGGTAGAGCTGGAGTCGGGTCACCCCGAGCGCCCAGGCGATCAGCAGCTCGGCCTCCAGCCGCGGCTGGGGCACGCCGGCGCGGGCCAGGAACGCCGTCGAGCGACGCAGCACGTCGAGCAGGGTGAGCGCGGCACGGGGCTGCGGCAGCGGCGGGGAGGCGGCGGCTGACGACACCTGCAGATACTCCTGAAGGCCCTGTTACTGAAGCGTGACATTTAGCATGGCGGGGCCGCCAGCCGGCCCCCGATACCATTCAGCCACGCCATGAGACCGGCTCACTCAAACTGTCAATGCGGGATCGCGGCCGCCCCCGGGAGGGCCCGGGCGGCGGGGCGGGACCTCTTCAACGGACCCCGAGGTTACTCCCGGTGAAGCGCACCGGCATGTGGCGCCTGCTGGGCACGCGCCGGGGCCAGGCCACGGTGGAGTTCGGCCTCATCGCCCCCATCTTCTTCTTCGTCTTCTTCGGGATCATCAACGGGGGCCTGCTCCTCTACGCGCGCAACGACATCCAGCACGCGACCGACGTGGGCGCAGCGGAGCTGGCCACCCTGGGCAACGCCTGCGACACCGACCAGCTCGCCATCCAGGCGATGAACCAGGCCGGGCTGGGCAACACCATCCTCACCAAGGTGACGGAGATCACGATCGAGAGGGACGTGGCTTCCGGCGGCTCAAGCGGAGAGACCCTGACCCTCGACAGTTCTGCCGAGGAGACGTACTTCCCCGGCAGCCAGAACGACGGTTGTACCGGGGTCAGCACCACCAGCGGATGGATCTGCAGCGGTACCTGCACCTGGCCGGCGTCGAGCCGACAGACCAACCAGACGAGTGGCCTCGCCGGCAACCCCGACTTCGCCCAGCTGCAGGTGGACTACACGTTCACGGTGATCGGCGGCTTCACCACGTTCCACCTAACCTCGACGGTCACCTTCCGCCTGGAGCCGCAGACACTGTGAGGCGTGATCGTGGGCAGAGGGGTCAGTCGATCATCGAGATGGCGATCATCTTCCCGCTCCTACTGTTCGTCTTCCTGGGAGCGTGGACCGGAGCGGCCCTGATCGCAAACAACGACAGCGTCGCCCAGGCCACCGGATACGGGGCGCGCATCGCCGCCGAGATTGGAAGCACGTGCAGCGATGCCAGCGGCACCCTCGCCTGCACTGAGGTCAGCGGCTCCTGCCAGCAGAACGCCAACGACCCCTGCGCCGTGGACGACGAGATCCTGTCGGCCATGATCCCAGAGCTCGACCAGTTGTCGAACTCGACTCCAGAGGAGATCGAGATCTACCAGCCTGCCTCCTGCCAGCCCAGCAGCGGCTCGCTACCCTCGACCTGCACCGCGTCGGGCTACGGGCAACCGACCGCCGCCGTACTGAGCGACGACTACGAGTATTGCGGGGCCACCAAGACCTGGGATCTGATCAATGGAACCGGCAGCACCACTGGGGTGGCTCCGTGCATCACCGGTGGTATCGGCAACTACCTGCTCGACGACCGCACCCAGACGGTGGACGACGAGCAGGCGATCGGCGTCGGGGTCACCTTCAAGTTCAACTCGCCGGGGCTGTCGTGGTTCACGCAGACGGATAGCTCCTACACCGTGATCACCTTCCCGCCGGAGGGCTCGTAAAGATGCCGACGACCAAGAGCGCGACCGAGAGGAGGTGGGTCGAGAGCCAGAAGGGTCAGGTGCTGCTGATCTTCAGCCTCAGCGCCATCGTCCTCTTCGCCATCATGGGGCTGGCTGTCGACGCCGGCATCTCGTACCTCCACAGCGACCAGCAGCAGAAGGCGGCCGCGGCGGCCGCCCTCTCCGGCGTCGGTTACCTGCCCGGTGACTTCACGGACGCCCAGAAGGAGGCGACCCTGACGGCCCAGCGGGACGGCTACACCGCCGGGGGCACCGGCGTCAACACGGTCACGATCTCGGTCACTGAGCCGACTGGGTACACGAACGAGCTGCAGGTGGCGATCACGGCTCCGGCGCCGGTCTACTTCCTCGACCTCTTCGGCTTCGGCACCCACGAGGTGACCGCTTCGGCCGTGGCCGAGTACCTGCCCCCGATCCAGCTCGGAGAGCCGGGCAGCCAGCTGGGCGCGACCGTGGGATCCCTCAACAAGGGCGGCGACGACTACTTCCTGCGCACCGAGGGCTGGGGCAATCCGCGCTCGGAAGGAGATCCCTTCACGCCCACGCCGAACGAGGAGGCCGACAGCTGCGGTCCCAGCGACACCTCCTGTGTCGCCAGCAGTCCCGACACCCACCAGATCAGCTGCATCGACGGCGACGACCTCTGCAACGATGACCAGAACGGGTCCACGAGCACCGACTGCGGGACGGCCAACAACCTCTGCCTCAACGACAACGGCGGTGAGAACTACCTGATCTGGGTTCCGGCCGGCACCGATACCTCGGTGGATATCTACAACCCGAGCTTTGACCCCGGGAACGACAGCGACTGCAGCTCGCAGACGACCTCGTGCCTGGACACCATGCACGAGGACGACAGTAGCTTCCCCGGACTCACCTCAGACGACCAGAGCAGCGTGCCCGACACCGACTACGACACCATGGGCTACACCATCTTCGCGGTGCCGGACCTCAACGACCGCTCGGGCGACATCCCGCTGCTGCAGGACCTCTTCTGCCCCTTCAACGCCTACAACCTGGACCAGGGCAACTCCGGGTGGTCCTACTACAAGGAGGGGACGAACTCCTCGGAGTGCAACCCCGCCGACGATTCGCAGACAGGGAACCTGACCACCGAGACGGGGACTCCGTCGGTCTTCAACTCTCCCACCGAGAGCACTCCCAACTGGGTCCCGCTCACGTCCTATGACCCAACGACGGGCATCAACTCCTACCTCTTCTACCGGACCTACAACGAGCTCTCCTCGGAGAGCAGCTACACCCAGGAGGTGGGCAGCTCCTACTACCTGTACGGGGGCGCCTCGGGCCAGTACTTCCGGCTCCGGGTCGACACCCTGGCCTGGAACGGTGCCGTCATCAACAGCAACACCGGCTCGAACACCTCGCCCAGCATCAACAGTTCCTCGCTCCCGGACGGTTACCCGCTCGGGCACAACGGCTACTCGGTCCTCGCCTCGACGGCGTCGTCGACGGTGGGCGCCCAGACCGCTTGCAGCGGATGCACGGTCTCGGCCATGGCCGACATGACCATGTACACGCCGATCGACGGGGCGATCGCCCCGAACTTCGACGTCCAGCTCTTCTACCTTCCCGAGGAGTACGCGGGCAAGACCATCACGGTCTCCGCGTTTGACCCCGGCGACGTCGGCGGCGGCGACGCATACCTGGGCATCCTGCAGCCGGCCTACACGTCTGGGACCACGAACTACCCGCTGCAGTACGCGACCCTGGCCACGGGCAGCAACAACCAGCCGGCGGTCTACGACCTCGGCAACGATCTCAACTCGGGCAGTGACACCGACATCTCCCCGAATGACGGCACCAATCCCAACAACTACCCCTACACCTCCAGCTCGGCCATCGTGCAGACGGCCGACGGCGGTGGCGGGGCGATCTACAACGGCCAGTGGATCCAGTTCACCATCACGGTGCCGAGCAACTTCGACCCCGGCTCATCGAGCTCCGCCTCGAACTACTGGGACCTCTACTACCAGGTATCGTCGAATGCCTACGCCGGTGACACCCTGGCCTTCGAGGTCCAGTACCTGGGCAGCCCGGTGCACCTCTGCTCCGAGGTCGGCTGCCCCTGACCCTCGACCTGAACTGACCGCCGTGCGGGGGCCGGCCTGCTGGCCGGCCCCCACCTCGTCGTCCGGTCCCCAGGTCGGCGTTCTCCGCCTTCGCCGCCCGGGCTAGAGTACGAGCGTGGCCGTGACCGGCAGCGCCAGCCCCCAGATCGCGCGGATCAAGCTCTGGCTCCTCTGGGGCCTGGCCGTCCTCTGGCTCGTGGACACGGCGCTCCAGTTCCAGCCCGAGATGTTCTCGGTGGACTTCGTGAGCGACATCATGAAGCCCTCCATCGCCTCCAACCCCTCCCTGCTCGGCGACGTCGCCAGCTGGACCATGGGCTGGGTCAGCCCCCACATCGCGCAGTGGAACTGGGTCTTCGCGTTCACCCAGCTCTTCATCGCCCTCTCCCTCTTCCTCGGCCTCATCCGCAAGTACCGGCCCGCGATCCTCACCGGGCTGGTCGTGAGCATCCTCTGGGCCTGCGTGGTCTGGGTCTTCGGGGAGGGCACCAGCGGCGTCTTCACCGGGACCGGGACGCTCCTCAACGGGGGCCCGGGCTCGGTCCTCCTCTACCTCTTCATCGCCGTCTTCTGCCTCCTGCCGGACCGCTTCTGGGACCTGGAGGCGCGCTTTTGCCTGCCCCGCGACGCCCTGGCCCTGGTCTTCCTCTACGGGGCCCTGGCCCAGGTCCTGACCCCGGCCTACTGGGGCAGCCAGGGGATCTCGGTCCTGATCGAGGGTCAGGCGGCCATGGCCCCCTCCTGGATGCTGCCCACGCTGACCCCCGCCGTGACCATCACCCACGCCGACCCGGTGCTCTGGAACGCGGTCCTGGCGGCCTCGCTCTTCGCCGTGGCCGGGCTCATGTTCGGCCGCCGGCCCAAGACCCTGGGCTTCGTGCTCCTGGCCCTGGTCCTGGTGGCCATGTGGTACTGGGGGCAGGCCCTGGGGGGCGTCTTCAACGGCATGGGCACCGACCCCGACACGCCCCCGCTCTTCGCCCTCATGGCCATCCCGTCGGCCGTGATCTGGCACCGGCAGCGCCAGCGGCGGCAGGCGGGCAGAGAGCTCCAGGCCGGCACCGCCCAGAGCTCTCCTGCCTGAGCGCCCCGGTGGCGCGGAAGTCGACTTGACAACTCCGACCCGGCTGCTGGTATTTTAGGTCCACCTAAGTCACGCGTTAGCAGGACCGAACCGGAGGCCACGGTTGAGCGAAGTGGGAGTGCCCAGCGGGCGGCAGCGGAGGTGGCTGGCGCTCCTGGGACTAGGTCTCGTGCCGGCCCTGCTCCTGGCCGGCTGCGGCGCCGGTGACCAGAGCGCCGCCAGCTCCGCCGCCTGCCAGAAGGTGAGCGCCGTCCTCAGCGACGGGCCCGATCCCGGGGCCGACCCGGTCGGCTACGCCGAGGCCCAGCCCCGCCAGCTGCGGCAGATCCGGACGTCCGACGCCAAGGTTCACGCCGCGATCGATCGGCTGGCGAACGCATACGAGGCCTACTACCTGGCCGACGGCAAGGGCGCCGCCCGGCAGCAGCTGAGGCAGGCGAGCCACGCCATGGACGCGGTCTGCCCGGGGGCGACCCCGTGAGCCGGCCGGGACGGGTCCCGCTGCGGCGGGCGCTGGCTCCCCTCTCCGCGCTGCTGCTGCTGCTGGGCTCGCTGCTGGCCGGCTGTGGGGGCGCCTCCTCGAGCCATCCTTCGATAACGCTCTACAACGGGCAGCACGAGCAGACCACGGACTCGCTGGTAGCCGGCTTCGAGAAGGCGACCGGGATCACGGTCAACGTGCGCAACAACGACGAGGACACCCTCGCCGACGAAATCGTCACCGAGGGCAAGAACTCGCCCGCCGACGTCTTCTACACGGAGAACTCGCCGGCCCTCGAGTACCTGCAGGAGAAGGGGCTGCTGGCCAAGGTGGACGCCTCGACGCTGGCCCACTCGCCGAGCCGCTTCAACTCGCCCGAGGGGGACTGGGTCGGGGTCTCGGCCCGGGTCAGCGTGCTCATCTACAACCCCAGCCTGATCGCCAAGAGCCAGCTCCCGACCTCGGTGCTGCAGCTGGCC
>JASHRA010000051.1 GCA_030038765.1 Candidatus Dormiibacterota bacterium
CGGTGGGGCTCGGACGGAGCCCGGCTCAGGATCGCGGCCGCCGCCTGAGGGAGCCGGCGGCGGTCCCGCTCCAGCCGGGCCTGGAGCTCTCGCGAGGGGGGCGTCGAGGCCCGGCTCAGGGTCAGCGTGCGGCCCACCCGGAGCGCCTCCTCCTCCAGGGCGCGGAGGCCGTGGTCGGCCTGGATGGCGAGCCCCGCGCGTGTCACCTCGGCGGTCACCGAGGGGTTGCCCTCCCGGTCTCCCCCGACCCAGCTGCCCCAGCTGAGGAAGGCGGGGAAGGGCGGCGGCGCGGTGCCGGCGGCGTCGGGGCCGACCAGGGCCAGCTCCAGGCCCCGGTAGAAGCGCGGCAGGAGCTGGAAGAGGGTGTCGTCGAAGAGCGCCGCCACCGTCCGCACCTCGTCCAGCGGCGTCGGCGCGGTCTGGCGCAGCTGGGCGGTGCGCCAGAGGATCGTGACCTGCTCGCGCAGCCAGCGCTCCGCCTCGGCCCGCTCCGGGCCGGCCAGGGTCGGGGACTCCAGCAGCTCCAGCAGCTCGCCGATGCGCCGCAGGGAGTCCACCACCGCCCGCCGCCGTGCCTCGGTGGGATGGGCTGTCAGCACCGGCTGGACGGAGATGCGCCCCAGCAGCTGCCGGAGCGCCTGCTCGCCGTGCGCGTCGCGCAGCTCCCGCACCGTGGCCCCGAGGGACTCTGGCACCGGCGCCCCGGCCCGGCTCCGCTCCCTCAGGGTGCGGGCGCGGTGCCGCTCCTCGCAGAGGTTGACCAGGTGAAGGTGGATGGTGAAGGCCCGGGCCAGGGCCCCGGCCCGCCCCGGAGCCAGCCGCGCCACCCACGCCTCCAGCGCCCGGGTCGCCTCCGCGGCCGGCTCCCCGCGCAGCTGGCGCAGGCGCAGGGTGAGCTGGAGCAGGCGCTCCACGCTCTCCACCAGCTCCGCTCCGGCCGACTCCTGGAGGACCAGCTCCAGCACCCTGGCGAGGCGGCGCAGGTCCACCTGCAGGGCTTCCGGGAGCCCCTCCACCGGGTCCCGGCGGGAGCCGCTCTCCAGCATCTGCGGCAATCGTATCGGCCGCTCCTCGCCAACCCGCCCGTGCCGGGGCCCGGGAGCGGGGCGTCATGCTTGGGGCCGACCACCAGGACCGGAACGGGAGGTGCCTTGCCTTGGACCCGAGCGAGCAGATCCGGAGCTACTGGGACCGGGACGCGCTCGCCTACGACCGGGACCCGGGGCACCACCCGACCGCGCCCCTGGAGCTGGCCGCCTGGCGGGGAGCGCTGGCAGAGCTGCTGCCCGCGCCTCCAGCCCGGGTCCTGGACGCCGGTGCCGGGACCGGCTTTCTCACCCTCCTGGCCGCCTCCCTGGGCCACCGCGTGACCGCCCTCGACCTCTCCGCCGGGATGCTGGAGCAGCTCCGGGCCAAGGCCGCCGCGGCCTCGTTGGAGGTGGAGGTGGTGCAGGCGGACGCGCTGGAGGCCCCCGATGGCCCCTTCGACGCCGTCATCTCCCGCCACCTGCTCTGGACCCTGCCCCAGCCCGAGGCGGCGCTGCGGCGGTGGCACCAGGTGGCGCCCAGCGGGCGGCTGGTCCTGGTCGACAGCACCTGGGGCGGCACTGATCTCGGCAGCCGGCTGCGGCACTGGGCCCAGACCGGGCTGGCGCGGGCCCGGCGTGAGCCTCCCGCCCACCACGCCCCCTACCCGCCCGAGGTCCGGGCCCACCTTCCCCTGGCCCACAGCTTCAGGCCCGAGCTGCTCCTGGAGCTGGTGAGCCGAGCGGGCTGGTCCGCGCCCGAGGTCCACCGCCTGGGCGACGTGGAGTGGGCCGAGACCCGCCGCCTGCCCTGGCCCGACCGGCAGCTGGCGAGGCCGGGGCGCTTCGCCCTCGTGGCCCGCTGACTGAGGAGGCGTGCCCCGGGGGCGCTGCGGCTGCGCCGGCCCTCGACGGTGAGGCTTGACAGCCCCCCGGGCCCTGCTTACGATTGCCGGGGTTGATTTGGAACTACGTTTTACTAGCTGAAATATACGGCCGTCGGCGCAGGGCGCCGGGCTGGTGTTCGCTGTTCTCCCAGCCGAGGTGCTGTCCCGGGAGCTCTGCGGCGCGCTGTCAAGGCGGGCACGCCTGACCTGACTCGGCGATGGCAAGGAGGGTGCATGCAACCGAGTGATCCCCTGGTGCAGCGGATCCTCGCGGAGGTGGAGTCGCTGCGCCCGGAGGTCGTACACCTCAGTCGGGAGATCCACTCCCACCCCGAGATCGGGTACGAGGAGCACCTCGCCTCGAAGTGGCTGACGGAGCTGCTGTCAGCTCACGGCTTCGAGGTTGAGCCCGGCATCGCCGACATTCCGACCGCCTTCAGGGCCACGCACCGCGGCGGCGACGGGCCCACCGTCGCGTTCCTCGCCGAGTACGACGCGCTCCCCGGACTCGGCCACGGTTGCGGTCACAACCTCATCTGCACCGCCGCCAGCGCGGCGGCCATCGGACTCAAGGCGGCCTGGCCCGATCTCCCCGGCACGGTCGTCGTCTTCGGCACGCCGGCCGAGGAGGGCGGCGGGGGCAAGATCGTGATGCTGGAGCGCGGCGCCTTCCGCGGTGTCGACGTGGCCCTGCTCTTCCACCCCAGCGCCCAGACCAAGGTCAACAGCCCGCAGCTCGCGGCTGGGGGCTTCGAACTCACCTTCAACGGCAAGGCGGCGCACGCCAGCGGCGCTCCCTGGGAGGGGCGCAACGCCGCCGACGCCGCCATGCTCTTCTTCGCCGGGGTCAACGCGCTGCGGCAGCACGTCCGTCGGGATGTGGGCATGTCGGGGATCATCAAGGAGGCGGGTGTCGCCTCCGGGATCATTCCGGAGAGGAGCCGGATCGCGTTCTCCGCCCGTGCGGACCACGCGGACTCGATGGAGGCGGTTCTGGACCGCGTCCTGGACGTGGCGCGCGGCGCGGCGCTCATGACCGGAACGACATTCGAGTACGAGCGACGCCGGACCTATCTGCACTCGGTAATCAATGAGACCCTCGGTGTCCTGCTCACCGACAGCCTGGGAGATTTCGGTCTGGCTGTCACGCCCATGTCCCCGGACACGCCCAGGACGTCGGGGGACGAGGCGAACCTCAGTCACGTGTTCCCCTTCGCGGGGTTCAGCATCGCCATCGCGGAGCGCCTGATTCCAGGCCACAGCCAGGAGATGCTGGAGGCGGCCGCGTCCGACCACGGTCAGGAGATCATGATCACGGCCGCCAAGGTGCTGGCGCGATCCGCCCAGCGTCTCCTGACGGAGCCGGGGCTGCTGTCCGCGGTCCAGGACGAGCAGACGGCGCTGACGGGCGAGCGGTCAGACCCGTGATGGCAGAGAGGTCCGCACTCGATCGACGAACGCGCGCAGCCGATTTGTCCGTGCGCGAGGAGCCGGAGAGGGGGCGCGGGCCCGCATCCGCGAGTGGTAGCGACAGGGAGGAAAGGCAGTGAAGGAGCTTGGGCGACCGGGGGCCCTCGTGGTTGGCGTCTTGGCTACGGCCGCTCTGCTGATGGCGCCGATCTCTACCAATCCAGTCCTGGCCAGCACCCAGGCGAGCGGCGGCGTGGTGAAGTTCGCGGAGGCGGTGGGGACGGCCCCGAACTACATCTCCCCGCTCGAGTCCCAGGAGTTCAACTCCATCGCCGACGGCGGCCAGCTCTCGGGTCAGCTCTGGTCTCCCCTCTACTGGTTCGGAGAGGACGGTCAGTCCAAGGTTGACGAGGCGCTCAGCCCGGCGCTCCCGCCGGTGTGGTCCGACAACAACACCGTGGTGAAGATCACGCTCAAGCACTGGTACTGGTCCAACGGCCAGCCGCTGACGGCGCGCGACCTGATGTTCTGGATGAACCTCGCGAGCGCGGCCAGCGATCCCAACGCACCGGTGATCGGGTCGAGCTCCTCGCCGGGCCCGACCTGGGCTGGCTACACGCCGGGGGAGTACCCGCTGAACGTGGTCAGCTACAGCCAGACCGGAACCTACACCGTGACGATGAAGCTGAACGCGTCCTACAACCCGACCTGGTACCAGTTCAACCAGCTGACCGAGATTGTCCCCATGCCTCAGGCAGCCTGGGACAGGCTGTCCTCCACCGGGCCGGTGGGGAACTACGACGAGTCGGCCGAGGCTCGGGTGCCACTCCCCAACACGTCGCCGGTGCAGTACGTTCCCGCCGACCCGGGGACCGCCAACTCCGGTGCCCTGGGCGTGGCCGAGTTCATCAACCTCCAGTCACAGCAACTCGGCACTTACGCCACCAACCCCCTCTGGAAGGTGGTCGACGGTCCCTTCAAGCTAACCCAGTTCACGACCGACGGCTACGCCAAGCTGGTGCCCAACCGCGACTACTCGGGCTCCGTCAAGCCCACCATCAGCGCCATCGAGGAGCTGCCCTTCACCAGTGACGCCGCCGAGTTCGACGCTCTCCGGAGCGGCGAGCTGACGATCGGATACCTCCCCCAGGAGGACCTGGGGCAGAAGAAGCAGGTGGAGGATCAGGGCTACGAATTCAGTCCCTGGGATGCGCTGGTCTTCAACTACATTCCCTACAACTTCACCAATCCGAATCTGGGCCCGGTCTTCAAACAGCTCTACTTCCGGCAGGCGGTCCAGTCGCTGGTGAACCAAAAGCAGTACGTGGCGGACTTCTTCGACGGACTGGGTGTGCCCGAGAACAGTCCGGTGCCAGCGATACCCAAGGGGAACCCGTACCTCAGCCCGCTGGCCGCGCACGGTCTCGTCTATCCCTACGACCCCAAGAAGGCCGCCAGCCTGCTCACCGATCACGGCTGGAAGGTGGTGCCGGGCGGAGACAGCTACTGCGCCCATCCCGGGACCGGCGCCGGTGAGTGCGGGGCCGGGATCTCGGCCGGGGAGAAGGTGACCATCCGCGTCCTCTACGCAAGTGGGGTGGTGAGTCTCCAGAACGAGGTCGAGGCGATGCAGTCGGCGCTCAAGAAGGTCGCCGGCATCACCCTCAGCCTCGACTCGACTCCCTCGAATCAGGTCGGTGCCGTGGAGTACGACGGCTGCACCTTCGCCACACCCTGCTCCACCTGGGGGCTCGCCTACACCGGCAACCCCTCCTGGACCTACACCGGCCTGCCCACGCTGGAGCTGAACTTCAAGTCCGGATCGAGCAGCAATCCGGGCGATTACTCCGACGCCACCAACGACCAGAACATCCTCGCCGCGGACACCGCTCCCAACCACGCCGGCGTGGTGAAGGCCTACTACACGGCGGAGAACTATCTGGCGGAGCAGCTCCCGGTCATCTACGTGCCCGAGGAACCGGCCCAGCTGACCATGTACAAGAAGGGGCTCAGCGGCTTCGCCCCCCAGGTGGTGAACCTCTGGATCAGCCCGCAGACCTACCGCTTCCGGTAGTCGCCTCATCGTCCTCGCCGCCCGCCCCGGGGCGCTTCGTCCCGGTGGCGGGCGGGCCCAGGGGTCGGGTGAGGCTTGGCATATACTCCGATGATGCGAAGAGCGGAACTATATTCCAACAGATGGAACTGTCCGTCAGGCGTGGCCGGCGCTGCCTGGCGCAGTGTCGCCCGCGATGAGCTCGGATAGGGACCTCGCCTTTCCCGAGGCCGAGTACGCCCGCCGCATCGACTCGGTGCAGGCGGAGATGGGGAGGCGGGAGCTAGATGCGATCCTGGTCTTCGGTCCGGCCAACCTCTTCTACCTCACCGGCTACGAGACCATCGGCACCGCCAACTTCCAGCTGGCGCTGCTGCCCCGCGCCGGCGAGCCGCGGCTCCTGGTGCGCGAGCTCGAGGCCGGCCTGGCCCGACACGGGACCTGGATGAGCGGGGAGCCATTCATCTACGCCGACGACGAGAAGCCGGTCGTGCGCGCGGCCGAGTTCATCCGGGCGGCGGGCATGGATCGGGCCCGGCTGGGCCTGGACATGAGCTCACCCTTCCTCAGCGTCCGCACCTACCGGGCCCTGGCGGAGGCGCTCCCGGCCCTCGACCTCGCCGACAGCAGCGGGGTGGTGGAGTCGGTGCGCCGGATCAAGTCGGCGGCGGAGCTGGACTGCTTCCGGCAGGCGGCCGGGTACACGGCGGCGGGGATGGCCGCCGCCGTCGCCGAGGTCCGCTCTGGCGCCACCGACAACGAGATCGGGGCGGCGGCGGCCCAGGCCATGTACCGCGCCGGATCCGAGTACTTCGCCTCCGGTCCCACCGTGACCACGGGTCGCCGCTCCGGGACGCCCCACACCACCTTCCAGCGCAACCGGGTCGAGCCCGGCGACGCGGTGCTGATCGAGATCGGCGGCAACCACCATCGCTACACCAGCCCGCTCATGCGCTCGGTGCTGCTGGCGCCGGCCTCCGATCTGGGAGAGCGCATGTACCGGGCCTGCAGCGCGGCCCTGGACGCCGCCATCGCCGAGATGCGCCCCGGGGCGATCGCCAGTGACGTCCACATGGCCTGCCAGCGGGTGATCGACGAGCACGGCTTCGAGGCCAACTTCCGCAAGCGGCTGGGCTACGGCGTCGGGATCGGGTTCGCCCCGACCTGGGGCGAGGGGACCTTCCTCGAGCTCTCCAAGGTCGACCACACGGTGCTCCAGCCGGGCATGGTCTTCCACCTGCCCCCGGCCCTGCGCCTGGACGGCACCCTGGGCGTCGGCTGCTCCGAGACCGTGGCCGTCACCGAGTCCGGGGCCGAGGTGCTGGGCAGCTTCCCCCGCGAGCTGGTCACGGCGTGAGCGGGACCTCCCCGGGAGAGGCGGCGGGATCCGAGATCGAGGCCAAGGCGCTGGCCTTCCCCCTGGCCGAGTACGAGCGACGGCTGGCCTCCCTGCGGCGGGAGATGGAGCGCGTCGGGCTGGAGGCCCTGGTCCTCTTCGAGCCCGAGAACCTCTTCTACCTGCTGGGCTACGAGAGCATCGGCTTCTCCTCCTTCCAGCTGGCCCTCATCCCCATCGACGCGGAGCCGCGGCTGCTGGTGCGCGAGATGGAGGCGCCGGGCGCGGCCAGGACCACCTGGATCGGCGCTGCCCCCGCCACCGTGAGCGACGGGGACGACCAGGTCGCGGCCGCCCTGGGCTTCATCCGCGACCTCGGCGCCGACCGGGGCCGGCTCGGCATCGAACGCACCGCCGCCTTCTGCACCGCCGCCAGCTACCTGGCCCTGGTCTCCGGGCTGGCCGGGGTCGAGGTCGCGGACGGGTCCGGCCTGGTGGAGTCGGTGCGACGGGTCAAGTCCGAGGCCGAGATCGAGTGCATCCGCAGGGCGGCGCGCTACACCGAGGTCGGGATGGGCGCGGCCATGGACGCCATCCGGGCCGGCGTGACCGAGAATGACGTCGCCGCGGCGACCGCCGCCGCCATCTACCGGGCAGGATCCGACTACATGTGCTCAGACCCGATCGTCACCAGCGGGCCCCGCTCCGGCATCGCCCACACCACCTTCGCCCGCCGGGTCCTCCGGGAGGGGGACGCGGTGCTGGTCGAGCTGGGGGCGGTGCACGGACGCTACACCGGCCCCCTGATGCGCTCGGCGGTGATCGGCGCGCCCTCGGCCCTGGTCAGCGCCATGTACGACACCTGCAGGAGGGCGCTGGAGGCGGCCCTAGCCGCCATCCGGCCCGGGGTCAGCTCGGGCAGCGTCCACGACGCCTGCCAGCGGGTGATCGACGAGTCCGGCTTCAGCGCCAATTTCCGCAAGCGCCTCGGCTACTCGGTGGGCGTCGGCTTCCCGCCCGATTGGGGAGAGGGCCACATCGTCGACCTCAGCCGCGGCGACGAGACCCCGCTGGAGCCGGGCATGGTCTTCCACATGCCGCCGGCGCTGCGCCAGCACCTGGTCGCCGGGGTGGGATGCTCCGAGACGGTGCTGGTGACCGAGGACGGCGCCGAGGTGCTGACCGACTACCCGCGCGACCTGGTGCTGCGGTGACCTCGCCCACGCGCGCCCTCTCCCGGGCCATGGACGTGCTCTTCGCCTTCACCGCGACGCGCAAGGAGCTGACCCTGGCCGAGCTGGCCGAGCTCACCTCGCTCAGCAAGGCGACCCTGCTCCGCTACCTGGAGGTGCTCAAGGCGTACCGCCTGGTCGAGCGCAGCGGCAACGTCTACCACCTGGGGCTGGGCAGCTTCGAGCTGGGCAGCAACTTCATGGCCAACCTGGACGTGGTGCACGTCGCGCGCCGCTTCATGGAGGACCTGGCCGAGGTCTGCTCCGAGACCGTCTCGCTGGCCATCGCCGACGGCGCCGAGGTGGTCTACGCGGACATCACCCGGGGACAGGCCGAGATCGGGGTCCAGTCCAGGGTCGGGGCCAGGCAGCCGGCCCACTGCTCCGCCCTGGGCAAGGTCCTGCTGGCCTGGACCTCGGAGGAGTACCGCCGGGAGACGCTCTACCGCGAGCCCCTGCTGAGGCTGACCGCCCACACCATCTGCGAGCCGACGGCGCTGGAGGTCGAGCTGGAGCGGATCCGCGAGCGCGGCTGCGCCTACGACGAGGAGGAGCGGTCCGAGGGCATCCGCTGCGTGGCGGCGCCGATCCGGGACTACACCGGCGTCGTGGTGGCCGCCATCTCGGTCAGCGGGGCCGCCTTCCGGATGCAGGGCGAGCACATGGCCGCGGCGCGCCGGGCGGTGGTGGAGACGGCGGACTCGATCTCGGCCCGGGTGGGCTGGCGGGCGCTGGTGCCGGCGGCCGCCTCGGGGTGACCCGGGGAGAGAGCCCGAGGTCGGAGGCGGCGGGCGGGGCCCGAGAGGCGCGACCGTGCGCATAGGGGCGGGCCTGCTCGGCCACATCTCCGGGGCCAGCGGCTTCCCCACCCTCCGCGAGGCCGCCCGGGTCTGCGAAGAGGGCGGCATGGACAGCTTCTGGGTCGCCGACCAGCGCTGGATGCGGGACGTCTACGTCAGCCTCGCCGACCTCGCCGCCAGGACTGACCGGCTGCTGCTGGGGACCAGGGTCACCGATCCCTACGTGCGCCACCCCGGCCTCACCGCGGTCGCCATCGCCAGCCTGGACGAGGCCTCGGGCGGCCGGGCGGTGCTGGGCATAGGCGCGGGCGGCTCCGGCTTCAGCTCCATGGGTCTGGAGCGGACCCGGCCCGCGGTCGCCGTGCGGGAGGCGATCGAGCTGATGAGGCAGCTCTGGACCGGGGCCGAGGTGGAGTACCGGGGCCAGGTGGTGAGCTGGGGGCGGGGCGCGCTGGAGTTCCAGTGCCGGCGCGACATCCCGATCGTCATCGCCGCCCGCGGCCCCCGGCTGCTGGAGCTGGCGGGGGAGGTCGCCGATGGCGCCATCGTCGCCTCCGGCGTCTCCCCGGGCGGCGTTGGCTGGGCGCGGCAGCGGATCCGCGCCGGGGAGAGCCGGGGAGGCCGGCCGGCGGACTCCACGGAGCTGATGCACATGACCTACATCAGCCTGGACCGGGACCGGGCCCGCGCCCGCCAGGTGGTGAAGAAGGGGATCGCCGGGGCAGTCATGGGCAGCCACCCGACCTACGCGTTCCTGCGCGCCAACGGGCTCGAGATCCCCCCCGACCTCGCCAGCTACCTCGACTCCGGGGGGCGGGACTCGGCCCGGGTGGTCGAGCTGATCCCGGACAGCTTCGTCGGCAAGCTGGCCATCGCCGGCACCCTCGACGAGTGCGGAGACCAGCTCGAGGCCCTCCTGGCCACGGGGATCCAGCATCCCCTGCTCTCGCCCGTACCGGTCGAGGACGGCGGCGAGGTGGCCCTCCTGCGCCAGGTGACGGGAGAGATCCTGCCCCGGCTGCGCGAGCTCTTCCCGTGAGGGCGCTTGGGCCCGCCGGCCGCCGGCCGGCGGAGCCGGGGGAGGCGGGCGCGTGCCCGGCCTGATCCCGGAGCGGACGGTGCGCACCGACGTGCTCGTGGTCGGCGGGGGGCTGGCGGCGCTCCGGGCCGCCTACGAGGCCCGGGCCGC
>JASHRA010000052.1 GCA_030038765.1 Candidatus Dormiibacterota bacterium
GTCGGCGTAGGCCTGGGCCAGCGCTGCCAGGCGGGGACGCCCTGGTGCCTGGCCACGGGCGGCCCGGGTCATGCCGGAGATCAGCTCAGCGAACTCGGCCGTGTAGACCTCGAAGAGCAGCTGGTCGAGGCTGTGGAAGTGGAGGTAGAAGGCCTGCGGGCTGACCCCCGCGGCCCGCGTGATGCGGCGGATGCTGAGGTCGGACTCCGCCTCCGCCCCCGCCAGCAGGCGACGGGCGGAACGGAGCAGGTCCTGGCGCAGCCGGCCGCCCTCCCCGCGTCGGTTCCGCCCCCTGGCGGCCGCGCCCGCGGCGCTCTCGGCGGACAAGTCAGTCCCGGCTCCCTGTAGGTTGACTAGCGTATATTGACGAAAGTCTACTTATCTGGAGGGTGTCGTGACCCGCATCAGCGTGACCCGCGTGACCCACAGCTGCCATCTGATCGAGATCGGAGGGCGGACGCTGCTCACCGACCCCTGGTTCAGCGAGCGACCCGGCTACCATCCCGGCGAGCCCCTGGCGCTCACGGTGGCAGAGCTGCCCCGGCTCGACGGGGTGCTGATCAGCCACCGCCACTACGACCACTGCGATCTGGCCAGTCTCGCCGCCTACCGCGACCGCCACGTGGCCATGATCGTGGCCGCGCCGGTGGTGGCGCCGGCGCGGTCCCACGGATTCGACCGGGTCACGGCGCTGGCGCCCTGGGAGAGCGTGCACCTGGACGGCGTCACGGTGACGGCCGCGCCCGCGCGCCACGGTGTCTACGAGGTCACCTTCGTGATCCGCGGAGGCGGGCGTACCGTCTTCTTTGGCGGCGACACGATGCTCACCCCCGGGCTCGAGGAACTGCCCCAGCGCTTCGGGCACATCGACCTGGCCCTGCTGCCCACCAACGGACTGCGGATCCGGCCCCAGCTCAACCGCCAGGTGGTGATGACGGCCTCCGAGGCGGCCCGCCTCACCGCCGGGCTCGCGCCTGACCTGGCCCTCCCGCACCACTACGCGTTCACCGGGGGATGGTTCTGCGACCACTTCCTTGCCCACGGCGACCGTGATCCCCGACCCTTCGCCGCGGAGGTCCGGCAGCTGGCCCCCGCGACCGAGGTGCGGATCGTGGCCCCGGGCCAGCGGGTGGTCCTCTGAGGGGTCAGGCGAGCCGGCTCGCCACCGGCTGGGCCGGCTCTTGCGCCGGCAGCTGGCGGGGCGCCTGGAGCGGCCAGACCGGCATGGCGGGCGCGAGGTCGCCCTCCACCAGCGCCGCCCGCGTGGCCAGGGCGAGCCAGATGGCCGCGAAGGCGGCGAAGTAGTAGTTGATGAAGGCGAACTTGGCGAAGAACATGGCGAACATCGTCACCACGGCGGCGTCCGTCAGCGCCCCGCCCAGGCCGGGGGTCGGGCGGGAGACGACCCAGGCCAGCACCAGCGCCCCGACCGCCACCCCGAGGAAGCCGGGCAGGGTGGGGGCGTGGGCCAGGGTGAGAATCCCGGCCAGCGAGAGCGAGCCCACCCCGACCGCCCCGTGGAAGTGGATCCCGATGGTGTAGTACCAGTAGCGGGAGAAGCCGGTCCAGGCGGCGAAGCTGGCGATGATGGCAAAGCCCAGGCCGGCCGCCAGCAGCACGTCGACCAGCAGCTTGCGGCTGCGCATGAAGAGCACCAGCAGGAGCGGTCCCACCTCGACCAGGGCGCAGCCCACCGCCAGCCCCAGCAGGACCACGCCGCTGCGCCGGTGCAGCGGCCGCAGCGCCAGCCACCAGGCGATGCCGTCGATGGCGAAGACGATGGGCCAGGCGGAGACCACCATGGCCACCACCAGTGGGGCCACGCAGAGGGTGAGCACCAGCCACTGTCCCTCCCTGCGGTCGGCGGCCAACCGGTAGAGGGCGCCGGCCAGGCCGGCCAGCGCCAGCACGGACATGACCCGGGGGTCCCCGGCGAGCAGGCCGAGGGCGGCGACCGCGGCCACCACCGGCCCGTAGGTGAAGTGGACCAGGGCGGGCGCGCCCACGGTGGTGGAGGGATGCAGCGGCAGGTAGGGGTTGGTGCCGCTCAGCAGGGCCCGCCCGGCGGAGCGCAGGCCGTAGAGGACATCGATCTGGGACGGATCCCAGCGCCAGCAGACGGAGATGAAGACCAGGCTGCCCAGGGCCGCCAGCGCCAGCCCCGGCCTCGGTCGGTGGCGCCAGACGAGGAGCGTCCCGCCCAGGCCGGCCAGGACGAAGACCAGCACCGGCCAGCCCTGTGGCCAGCGGCTGAAGTGGGCGGCCAGCAGGGAGAGGGTGAGGGCCGCGCCGGCGGTCGCCCAGAGCCAGGACTGGGGCGGCCCGGTGGGGAGGCTGCGCGCGATCAGCAGCACGCCGACGCAGAGACCGAGCGCTGAGAGCGAGGTCCAGCTGACGTAGCCGGCGCGGCTGACGAGGGCCAGGTCGAGGGCGACGAGGCTGATCAGGAGCGCTCCCTCGCGGGTCAGCAGGGGGGCGCGCCGCTGGCGCTCCTGGAGGCGGTCCCAGGCACGCCGGGGCAGCGCTCGCGGGGCGCTCATGGCGGGATTATGTGTTGCCCACGCGCCGAGTCCGGTAACGCCACGGTCGCATCTCAGGCGCTTTCGGTGACCGGGGCAGCGGGCCCCTCCAGGAGGCTCCGCTAAACTCGGGCCTCGTGAGCGAGCAAGCTACCCGGGCGGCTCAGGTCCTGCATCGCGCCACCCAGCTCAAGGAGCATCTTTGACTTCGCCGGCAAGGCGGAGCGGGCGCAGCGTCTGGAGCTCGGCCTGGGCCAGCCGGGCGCCTGGGACGACCCCGGCCGGGCCCAGCGCGACTCCCAGGAGCTGAGCCGCCTCCGCTCCGAGCTCGACGACCTCTCCGCGCTGGCCCAGCGCGCCGCCGACGCGGTCGAGCTGGCGGACCTGATCGGAGAGGGCCAGGGGGAGACCGAGGAGCTGGCGGCGGAACTGCAGCAGCTGGAGCGGGAGCTGGACCGGCGCGAGCTGGAGCTGCTCTACCAGGACCCCTACGCGGACTACCCGGCGCTGCTCTCGGTCCACGCCGGCGCCGGCGGCACCGACGCCCAGGACTGGACCGAGATGTTGCTGGGCATGTACCTCAAGTGGGCCGAGCGCGACCACCTCTCCACCATGCTCCTGGACCAGTCCGAGGGCGAGGAGGCGGGCATCAAGAGCGCCACCGTGCGCTTCGAGGGCCGGCACCCCTACGGCCAGCTGCGGGCGGAGAAGGGAGTCCACCGGCTGGTCCGGATCAGCCCCTTCGACGCCGCCCACCGGCGCCACACCGCCTTCGCCCTGGTCGAGGTCTACCCCGAGATCCCGGACGAGGTCGAGGT
>JASHRA010000053.1 GCA_030038765.1 Candidatus Dormiibacterota bacterium
GCGGCCCCCCACTCGCCCCCGAGGGCAGCACCAGGGCCGCCACCAGCAGGGCCAGGCCAGCCGCCAGGGCGCCCACCAGGAAGCCCTGGTGGTAGCCCTGGGTGAGCGACCAGCCCAGGGGCCGGCCGAGGCGGAGCAGGTGCTGGCTGGTGCTGCTGGCAACGCCGGCGGTGAGGGCCACGCCGAGGGCCGCGCCGACCTGGAAGGTGACGTTGGACATGCCGGAGGCCAGGCCCGCGTCCTGGGGCCCGGCCCCGCTCATGGAGAGGGAGACGCTGGGGACGAAGAAGAGCCCGCCCCCGACCCCCAGCAGGGCCATGGCCGGGAGCACGTTGAGCGCGTAGCTGGCGTCCTCGGGCACGCGGCTCAGGAGGAGCAGTGAGGCGGCGACCAGGAGCAGCCCCAGCATCATCGTGAGGCGGGCGCCGAGGCGGGCCACGATCCGCCGCGTCAGCAGCACCGAGAAGAGGGCCAGGCCGAAGTTGGCAGGCAGGAAGGAGAGCCCGATCTGCAGCGGCCCGAAGCCCTGGAGCTCCTGCAGGTAGAGGGAGCCGAGGAAGAAGGTGCTGTACATGGCGACCGGGAAGAGGAGCCGGGCCAGGTTGGCGCCCACCCGCTGGCGGGAGCGGAAGAAGCGGAGCGGCACCAGCGGCACCCGGGCCCGACGCTCCGTCACCACGAAGGCCAGCGCCGTCGCCGCGCTGAGGCCAAAGAGCAGGACCGTCAGCGGCGCCCCCCAGCCCTGCTGGCTGGCGGTGACGATGGCCAGCACCGCCAGCGACGGCGCCGAGGTGACCCAGAGCGCGCCCGCCACGTCCAGGCTCCGGCCCAGGCCCGAGCCCGGGACGGTGGGCAGGAGCCGGGTGGAGAGGGCCAGCGTGAGCACGCCGATGGGCACGTTGATGGAGAAGATCCAGTGCCAGCTGACGAGCTGGGTGAGGAGGCCGCCGACGAGCAGCCCGATCGAGCCCCCGGCGCTGGCGACGAAGGCGTAGAGGCCCATGGCCATGGTCCGGTCCCGCCCCTCCCTGAAGAGGGTGACGAGGATGCCCAGCACCATGGAGGACATGACCGCCGCGCCCGCCCCCTGGGCGAAGCGGGCCCCGATCAGGAGGGACTGGTCCCCGGAGAGGCCGCAGGCGAGCGAGCTGATGGTGAAGAGCGCGATGCCGACGAGGAAGACGCGCTTGCGGCCCAGCAGGTCGCCGAGGCGACCGGCCAGCAGCAGCAGGCCGCCGAAGGTGAGCAGGTAGGCATCCGCGACCCAGGCCGCCGAGGAGACGGTGAAGTGGAGATCGCGGCGCAGCTCGGGCAGCGCCACGCTGACCACGGTGGCGTCGAGCACGATCATCAGCTGCCCCACGCAGAGCACCACCAGGGCCAGCCAGCGCGACCATCCGCGGCCCTCCTGGGCGCCCGCGGTCACCCGCTCCCTCCCCTCCGGTGCCGCCCGCCGCTCCGAGATCGCCTCGCTGCTGGCCACCTGGTCCTCCCGTGTGGTATTGTTTGATGAGCATCGTACACTATTGTTCGATCGCTGTCAAACAATGCCCGACACAGTTCCCGGCCTGGCGACCCCCGTCGAGACCGGCCCCGTCCCGGTGGCCGGGATCACGACCCTGCTCCAGGCCCTGGCCGACCCGGTGCGGCTGGCCATCGTCGGTGACCTGGCCCGGAGCGAGGCGCCGATCTGCTGCGGCCAGCTCCACGTCCCGGTCACCAAGTCGACGCTGAGCCACCACCTCCAGGTGCTGCGCGAGGCCGGGCTGATCGAGCAGCGCTGCGACGGCACCCGCCGCTACACGAGGCTGCGTCTGGAGGACGTGGAGAGGTCGTATCCGGGCTTGCTCGCGAGCCTGCTGAGGGCCACCGACCGGAGCTAGGGCGCGCACCTTCCGGCATGCGAAGCGCGCAGCGCGTCGATCCGGCAGCGCCCGTCGAGCCACTTGCAGGCGATCCTCGTGCCTGGCGGACCGGTGCGAGCCGGCATGGGCCCGTACGTCGGTATCGACGGATCCCCCGGTCACCAGCTGGAGCGGGCACCCGCTACGGTGGTGGTCAACCCCCCAGCAGGTCGCCAGCAGTCAGTTCAACGTCCAGGGCTGGAGCAGAGAACCCGCTGCGGCTGACGCCGACCAAGCGGGCACCCAAAGCGCCCGGAACCTTCGCCCGCGCCACCACAAGCATCTCGGTGTCGCTGCGTTTGAAGGGGACGTTGTCCCTCCACTTGATCGAGCCGACGAAATCCACGGCATCCGGCCGGTCTTGGTCAGCGGCCCCGACGAGGTCTACCTCTGGGTCATTCGTCCGGGTCCAGTAGCTGCCAACGAACCGAGCACCCCCGAAGCGCGCATCCGGCAGCAGTCCCTCCACCGCCCGAGCGCTCCAGGTCCGCACCCGTGGGCCGCCGCGCCTGCTCCCTGCCCCCCATCCCCATGAGGCCCGCGCCTCCCGGCTTCGGAACGTGCGCCCTCACCCGGCAGCCCTGGTTCTCCCCCGGCCGAGCCCCGAGGGGACGTGGACCACCGGGGCGGGCGCTCCGGAAGGCCGGGGTCAGCCCGCCCGGAGCTGGCGCACCGTCTCCAGCGTGTCCGCCTCATCGGCCCGCTTGTCCTCGCGGTAGCGCAGGACGCGCGCGAAGCGCAGCGTGACCCCTCCGGGGTAGCGCGGTGAGAGCTGGACCCCGTCGAAGGCCACCTCCACCACCAGCTGGGGGCGGACCCTCACCGTGATCCCGCCGCGGCCCGTCTCCAGCTCCAGCAGCGCGCGCGTCTGCCAGCGCAGCAGCTCATCGGTCAGCCCCTTGAACGTCTTGCCCAGCATGACGAACCCACCGTCCGCGTCCCGTGCCCCCAGGTGGAGGTTGGAGAGCAGTCCCTGGCGCCGCCCGTGTCCCCACTCCGCCGCCAGCACCACGAGGTCCAGCGTGTGCCGGGGCTTGACCTTGATCCAGCCCGCGCCGCGGCGCCCGGCCAGGTAGGGCGAGTCGAGGGACTTCACCATCACGCCCTCGTGGCCGCGCTCCAGGGTGTCGGCGAGGAAGGCGCGGGCCGCCTCCGGGTCCGGGCCCAGGAGTCGGGGCACGGCGAGCTCGGGAGGCAGCAGCTCGGAGGAGATGGCGATCCGCTCCGACTCGGGCAGGTCGAGCAGGTCCCGGCCCCCCAGATGGAGCAGGTCGAAGAAGAAGCAGGAGAGCGGCACCCGCTCCCGCAGCGGCCCGGGGTCGCCCCGGGAGGCCACCCGGGCCGAGGTCTCCTGGAACGCGCGCGGACGGCCGTCCGCGCGCAGCGCGACCAGCTCGCCGTCCAGGACGAGCTGCTCCGAGGGCAGCGCCAGGACCGCCTCCACCACCTCCGGGACCCTCCCCGTGATCGGCTCCAGAGTCCTGGTGAAGACCCAGACCTCGGCGCCGAGGCGGTGCACCTGGACCCGCACCCCGTCCAGCTTCCACTCCACGGACGCGGGGCCGGCCCGCTCCAGAGCCGCCTCCAGGCTGGGCGCGGACTGGGCCAGCATGGGCAGGACAGGGACCCC
>JASHRA010000054.1 GCA_030038765.1 Candidatus Dormiibacterota bacterium
CGTCCGCACCGAGGAGGAGGAGGTCCTGGGGGATCTCCTGCGGGCCGCGAGAGCCGGTCTCAGCCATGGGCGCCCGGGACCCGGACGCGGGCGCCTCGGGCGAGGACGATGCGGCTCGGGCCGGGCAGGGACTCCGGAGGGGGCCCGAGGGAGTGGCCGAAGTCGGAGCGCAGCGGCTGGGGGAGCTCGGGCACGACCGCAGTCTGGCACCGGGGAGGGGCTGGTCCGGGCGTGCGCTGGGGAACGTATGTTCGTAACATGGGGCCATGACCGCCGCCTTCGGGGAGCTCTGGGCCCGCTCCTACTTCTCGTTCCTGGAGGCCAGCAGCGCGCCCGAGGCCCTGGTGGCCAGGGCGGGCGAGCTGGGCATGCCCGCCCTGGGGCTGGTCGACCGGGGCGGTCTCTACGGCGCGGTGAGGCTGGTCCAGGCCGCCGCGCGGCAGGGGGTCAGGGCCCTGGTGGGGGCCGAGCTCGATCTCGAGGAAGGGGGGAGGCTGGCCCTGCTGGCCAGCGACGCCCCCGCCTACCAGCAGCTCTGCCGGGCGGTGAGCCAGGTCCAGCTGGCGGGGGCCAAGGGCCGCCACCGGCTCCGCCTGCTGGGGCTGGAGCGGAGCCTGGCCCGGGCCTCGGGCGGGGTCCTGGAGGAGCGCGACGCGGTCCCGCCCCCCACCCTGCGCCGGCGTGCCCCCGGGGCCGCGGCCGGGATCGGACCGGAGCAGCTCTCGCGCTGCATGGTGCTGGCCGGGGGCCGCCACAGCCCGCTCAGCCTGGCCCTCCTGCGGGGCGACCGGGAGGCCGCCGACCGCCTTGCCCGGGAGCTGGCGCAGGCCTTCCCCGGTGGCCGCGCCTGCCTCGTGCTGGAGCACCACCTGCAGCCGGGCGATTCCTGGCTGGCGGCCGAGACGGCCGCCTGCGCCGAGCGCTCCGGGCTGGGGCTGCTGGCCTCGGGCCGGCCCCGCTACGCCCTTCCAGCCGAGGCCCCCCTGCTCGACGTGCTGACCGCCATCCGCCACAACTGCACCCTGGCGGAGGCGGCCGAGCAGGGCCTGCTGCCGCCCAACCACGAGCACATGCTGCGTTCCGGAGAGGAGCTGGCGGCGCTGCTCCCCTACCCGCGGGCGCTGCGCGCCACGGCCGAGCTGGGGGAGCGGGCGGAGCTCCGGCTCGACTTCCGCCGGAGCCGCTTCCCGGGTTTCAGGGTGCCCCCGCCCCTCGGCCCCGACCAGTACCTGGAGCAGCTCTGTCGCCAGGGCATCCCGAGCCGCTACCGGGAGGTCTCGGCGGAGCTGGAGGCGCGCCTCACCCACGAGCTGGAGGTGATCTCCAAGTGCCACCTGGCCGAGTTCTTCCTCATCGTCTGGGAGCTGATGGACTTCGCCCGGCGCGAGGGCATCCCGGCCCAGGGTCGCGGCTCCGCCGCCGACAGCCTGGTGGCCTACCTGCTGGGGATCACCCGGGTCGACCCCATCGCCCACCGCCTCCTCTTCGAGCGCTTCCTCCACGAGGAGATGCAGGGCACGCCCGACATCGACATCGACATCTCCACCGCCCACCGCGAGCGCCTCATCCGCCACGTCTACGACACCTACGGGGAGGAGCGGACGGGCATGGTCTGCACCGTCATCACCTTCCGGGCCCGGATGGCGATCCGCCAGGTGGGCGCCGCCATGGACCTGCCCGAGGCGGTGCTGGAGCGGCTCAGCCGCTCCGTCGACCGCTGGTACGGGAGGGGGGAGGCGGCACTCATGACCGAGGTCCTGCAGCTGGCCGGGGAGTCACCGGCGGAGGTGCTCGGCTCCCGTCCCTGGGGCCAGTTCGCGGCCATGGTGGAGGCGGTGGTGGGGATCCCCCGGCACCTCTCCATCCACGTCGGCGGGATGCTGGTCACGGGGGAGCCGCTCTGGGACATAGCGCCCCTGGAGCGGGCCACCATGCCGGGCCGGGTGGTGGTCCAGTTCGACAAGAACGACGTCGAGGACCTGGGCCTGATCAAGATCGACCTGCTGGGCCTGCGCACGCTCTCGGCGGTGGCCGAGACCCTGGACGAGCTGGAGCGGGTGACGGGTGAGCGGCCGGACCTGGAGCGGCTCGACCTGGCCGACTCCGAGGTCTACGAGATGTGCGCCCGGGCCGACACCGTGGGCGTCTTCCAGATCGAGTCCCGGGCCCAGCAGCAGACCCTGCCCCGGAGCAACCCGCGCCAGTTCAACGACCTGGTGGTGGAGGTGGCCATCATCCGCCCGGGCCCGATCCAGGGCCGGGCGGTGCACCCCTACCTGCGTCGGCGCCAGGGCCGGGAGCCGGTCACCTACCTCCACCCCCGGCTGGAGCCCATCCTCCGCGACACCCTGGGGGTGATCCTCTACCAGGAGCAGATCATCGAGATCGCCATGGGCCTGGCCGGCTTCAGCGCCGGCGAGGCCGACCGCTTCCGCCGGGCCATGAACCGGCACCGCTCCCGGGTGGAGATGGGCTCACTGGAACTGGAGTTCCGGGAGGGCTGCGCCCGCCAGGGGGTGGGGGTGGCGGTGGCGGACCAGCTCTTCGACGCGGTGCGCGGCTTCGCCGAGTTCGGCTTCTGCCGCAGCCACGCCGCCGCCTTCGCCCGCACCGCCTACGAGACCGCCTGGCTGCGGCTGCGCCACCCCGCCGCCTACCTGGTGGGCCTGCTCAACCAGCAGCCGATGGGCTTCTACCACCCCTCGGTGCTGGTCGAGGACGCCAAGCGACGCGGCGTGAGGGTGCTCGGGGTGGACGTCAACCTGAGCCGGGGGCGCTGCCGGCTGGAGCCGCTGGAGGGAGCCCCCGGGTCGGCCCTGGGGCTCGGGGTCCGGCTCGGCTTCAACTATGTCCGCGAGCTGGGCGACTCGCTCCGGCAGCGTCTGGACCGGGAGCGGGGGTCGGGCCCCTACCGGTCTCCCGAGGACTTCTGGCGCCGCACCGAGCTGCCCCGCCCGGCCCTCGACTCGCTGGTGATGGTGGGGGCCCTCGACAGCTTCGGCGAGCCCCGCCGCCGGCTGCTCTGGCGGCTCAAGGCGGTCGAGGAGTCCCTGCAGGGCAGGAGGGGCCCGGCCCCGGGCCGGCCCCGCCAGGAGGAGCTGCTGGAGCTGCCCGCGCCCCCGCCCCCGCTCCGCGAGCTGACCGCCCTGGAGCGGGCCGCCGCCGACTACCGGGTGATGGGGCTCACCACCGGCGCCCACCTGGTCTCCTTCCTCCGGCCCCAGCTCTCCCAGCTGGGCGCCCTGACCCTGGCCCGGGCGCGGGAGGCGGCCCCGGGCCAGCGCCTGCGCACCGCCGGCCTGGTGATCACCCGCCAGGCCCCGGTCTCGGCCCGGGGCATGCGCTTCTTCACCCTGGTCGACGAGACCGGCCAGCTCGACCTCGTCTTCCACCCGCCCGTCTACCGGGCCAGCCGGGCCCTCGCCAACCACCAGCCGCTGATCTGCGCCGAGGGGGTGCTGCAGGCGGCCGACGGGGTCACCAGCCTGGTGGTGGAGCGGCTGCTTCCACTGGCGGCCCCGGCGCCCTCCCTGGGCGACCCGGCGGCGGTGGCCTCCCTCTTCGCCACCGCCACCTCCCACGACTACTACTGAGCCGGGCTGGCTCCGCTCCCGGCCGCCACCCCCGCCGCCGGCCGGCTCGGCTCGGCTCCCAACCGGGGCCGGAGAAGGACCAGCTGGCGCATGGCCGCCTCCAGGTCGGCCGAGCCCAGGGCCGAACTGGAATGGCGCCCCAGGGCGAGCGTGCAGGGGCCGTGGCCGGGCAGCTCCAGGGGCAGCACGATGAGCGAGTCCAGCTCCACGTTGCTGCGCGCCTGGGGCCGCCCCGAGGGCGGTTCCACCCAGAGCACGGGGACCCCGGTCCGCCCCGCCCGCTCGGCCAGCTGGGAGCGCAGGCTGGCCGCCGTGCCCGACTCCAGGCCCGACTCCCCGAGCAGCCGGCCGCCCCGGTCCAGGAGCCGGGCCCCGTCCGCGCGCGCGGCCCGCTGCAGCTGGCCGAGGAAGCGGTCCAGGCCCAGGGGCTGGGTCTGGGGCTGGCGGTGGCGGGCCGCCAGCTGCCAGTTGAGGGTGCCGTTGACCGCCATCCCCACCACCGCCGCCAGGAGCCCGTCCAGGAGCAGGGGGAGGTCGGTGCCGGTGAGGCCGAGGAAGACCACCAGCTGGGCCCCGCCCGAGGTCAGGGCGGAGGAGACGTAGCGCCGCATCAGCGGGTAGCGCTCGCGCCGCAGGTCGGCGAAGGTGAGCCTCAGGTTCCAGGCGAAGTTCCAGCCCAGGGAGACGACGAAGGCGACCGCCCAGGCGGCCAGCAGGGGCCAGCCCAGGAGGATGCCGCCCAGCTCCAGGAGGAGCAGGAAGAGGAGCAGCCCGCTGCCCCCCACGAGGGCGAACTTCCAGGTCCGGGCGCTGCCCGGGACATCCCAGACCAGGGACCAGAGGTGGCGCAGGAAGAGCACCCCCTGGGCGGCGCTGGCCTTGCTCTCGCCCGCGGCCCTGGGGCTGAAGCGCAGCGGCACCTCCGCCACCTTGGCCTGGGGGACGCAGACCAGGAGCTCGAGCAGGATCTTGAAGCCCACCGGCCGGAACTCCAGCCCCCGGAGCAGCGAGCGGCGGCAGAGGAAGAAGCCGGCCAGGGGATCGGTGCTGGCCCGGGCCTCGATGAAGAGGGCCCGCGCCAGCAGGCTGGCGGCGCGCGAGACGAGGTGGCGGGCGCCCCCGTCGAGGCCGGCCCGGCTGCCCCCCTGGCGGTACCTGCTGGCCACCACCAGGTCGGCCCCCTCGGCCTCCGCGGCCAGCATCGCGGGGATGGTCTCGGGAGGGTGCTGGAGGTCGCTGTCCATGACGCAGACGAGCCGGCCCCGGGCCCGGTTGAGGCCCAGGACCACGGCCGTGCTGAGCCCCCCGCCCCGGTCCTTGGGGTCCCGGTGGAGGAGGTGCAGTCGCGCGTCCGCGCCCGCCTGCCGGGCCAGCAGGGACTCGGTCCCGTCGTCGCTGTCGTCGACGAAGAGGAGCTCGTAGTCCAGGCCCCGGAGGGCGAGGCGCAGCCGCGCCAGCAGCGGCTCGACGTTGCCGGCCTCGTTGCGGGTGGGCAGCACCACCGTCAGCTCCGGACTCGCCGCCCCCCCGGCTGCGGGCAGCTCAGCCATCGGCCGCAGTCTAAGCTCGGCGCGGGGCTCCCGAGGCCGGCGTCACGGAACCGTCAGACGGCCGCGGCGGGAGCGGATCGCCGCCTCCAGCCGGGCCACCAGGCGCTCCGGCGGGGTGGCCCCATCGCCCAGCTCCAGGGCGTCCAGGAGGAGCACCGGGAGGCGCTCCCCGTAGCGCCGCCGCAGCTCCTGTTCCTCGTCCACGTCGAACTCGGAAATGGACACCCCGAGGCGCCCGCACGGGCCCTTCAGCTGGGCCCGCAGGCGCTCGCAGAGGTGGCAGCCGCGGCGCCCGTAGAGGCGCACCGTCTCAGTCAATCAGGACCCCCCAGGCCTCCATCTGCTGGCGGTAGAGGCGATGCCAGTTCCAAACCGTGGCCCAGGCCAGCAGCCAGACGCCCAGCTCCAGGGCCACCCCCGGGAGCGTGGTGCGGGCGGTGTGGCTGCCCAGCAGGGTCGCCACCGCGTACACGAGCAGGCGCACCAGGACCATGCCCAGGAGGCCCGTCATGCCGAGGTAGGCGATCCGGACCGCCCGGCGCTCGGTGCGCATGGCCGCCCGCAGCTCGCCCGCGGTCCGGGCCTCGCCCCGGCCCAGGTGGAGGGGCGGCTCGGGCGTGGTCCGCCCCAGGCGGAGGCCCCCGATCAGGGCCAGGAGCCCCGCCACCACCACCGGGGCCAGGGCCTCCCAGGGCGCTCCCAGGCGGAGGAAGTTCTGCCAGCCGCTGATGGTGGCCCCGGCCTGGTACTGGCTGACGAAGTGCTGCTGGAGGAGCAGGGAGGCGATGCCCACGGCCAGGCCCAGCAGCAGCGAGAGAAGCGCGGTGACCCTGACGGAGCGCCGCCGCAGCGGGCCCAGGGGAAGACCGGTGAGCTGGAGCCGGCGGGGGCGCGGGTCAGCCAAGGGATCGACCCCCGGCCCGCCGCCGGGGAGGGCCGGGAGCGGCAATGGCCTGGCCCCGGGCGGCGCCGGGGCGCGGTATGGCGGGCATGGCCCCCTGATTCTGGCGATCTCGGGCCTCCTGGTTCCGCGCCTAGAATCGCGGCGATGCCTTCGACGCCGGTCGCAGCTGGCCGGCAGAGCGAGCGGGACCGGTCCCTGGGGGTCCGCCTCGCCACCTACAACGTTCTCCTCGGCGGCGGAGGGCGTTGGCCCGAGATCGAGCGGGTGGTCCGTGCCATCGACGCCGACGTGCTGGCGCTCCAGGAGGTGGACCAGCGCGAGCCCGTGGAGCGCCTCGGCGAGGCGCTCGGCTACCGGGTCCTCTACGGCCCCGCGCCCAGCCCCCGGCACCAGGCGGTGCTCAGCCGGCTGCCGGTCCTGAGCTTCACCAACCACCGCGACCCGGCCGTCTTCCTGCGCAACTCGCTGGAGGTCTGGGTGCGGCTCTCGGGCCCGGGCGGGGAGGCGGCCCTGGGGCTGCACACGGTCCACCTCACGGCCGCCTTCCAGCGCCGCGGACGCGCCGAGCCGGAGCGGCTGCGGGAGCTGGCGGCGGTGCGGGCCCAGGTGGCCCGCACGCCCAACCGCAACCAGGTGGTGCTGGGCGACTTCAATTCGCTGGCGCCGGGCGACCCGGTCCGGGCCAGCGACTTCTTCGCCCAGATCAACCAGTGGCGCCGCACCGGGGCCCTGCGCGAGGCGGGGGCGCTGGGCCCGGTCCCCCCCGGGCTGAGCCGGCTCCGCTGGTGGGAGGAGCAGGCGCCCCTGGCCCCGCCCGAGGACCTGCCCGAGGCGGTCCGCACCGGCCTGCCCCACCTGCCCTGGATGGTGCACCCGGTGCTGGAGTTCCTGCCCCGGGGCGAGGTGACGGACGCGGTGCTGGCCGCGCTGCTGCCGCGGGCGGCGCTCCAGAGCATGCTGGAGGCCGGCTACGTCGACTGCCTCCGCGCCCTGCACCCCCGTTCCGATGGCTTCACCTGCCCCACCTACCAGCCTGCGGTCCGGATCGACTACGTGCTGGCGACGAGGGAGCTGGCACGGGCCCTGAGGCGCTGCCAGGTGGTCAGCGGGAGCGGCGAGCTGGGCCGGCTGGCCCGCCGCGCCAGCGACCACTTTCCGGTCCTGGCCGAGTTCAGCCTGGAGCCGGAGCGCGGGCTGGGGACGGTCCCGGAGTGGTCCGGGGGGGCCTCCTGAGCCGCCCATATACTCGGCCCATGCCATCCCCGGCCAAGACCCGCACCGTGCCGGCCGCCGACTACGCCCTGCTGGGCGGCTCCGCCCCCGGCACCCAGGGCTCGCCGGAGCTGGAGCAGCGCGTCCTCCCCCTGCTCCGCGACGCCGTCTTCGCCACCCCCTTCGGGGACGCGCCCCCGATCTCCCACTTCCAGCTGCCCGTGGACGAGGGGGAGTCGCGCTCGGTGCTCTTCTGCCGTCCCCAGGCGGGCATGGCGGAGGGCCTGGTGGGGCGGCCCAGCGAGCAGCGGGCGCAGCAGACGCTGGCCCTCTTCTGGGTGCTCCAGCGGGCGGGCGTGGTCCGGGTCGTGTCCGAGTGCGGGGTGGCCAGCATCACCCAGCACTTCCACCCCCGGGACCTGGTCGTGCCCCACGACTTCACCGACTTCACGCGCCAGCACGCCGGGCAGCTGGTGCCGGGGGCCGTCCTGGTCATGCGCCAGCCCTTCTGCCCGGAGATCCGCGAGGTGCTCTGGCAACGGGCCCGCAAGTTCGCCGCGGAGAAGGCCACCCGGGCCTTCAACCGGGCCGTCCACGTCAGCGTCGAAGGGCCGCGGATGGAGACCGCCGCCGAGGTAGCGGCGCTGGCCCGCCTCGGCGGCGACGTGATCAGCCAGACGGTCACCCCCGAGGTCTACCTGGCCCGCGAGATCGGCGCCTGCTTCGCCACCGTGGCCATGGTGGTCAACTACGCCGAGGGTGTGCGCCCGGAGTGGGACTTCGAGCTGCTACGGGCCACGGTCCGCGAGGGGGCGGAGGAGCTGGGCTCGGTCGCCCTGGACGCCCTCGTGGCGCTGCCCGTCGAGCGCGGCTGCGCCTGCGCCGAGCGCCGCCGGCTGCCGGGGGCGGCGGACCGGGTCGCCACCCCGGCGTGAGCGGGGCGGA
>JASHRA010000055.1 GCA_030038765.1 Candidatus Dormiibacterota bacterium
GTCTCACCAACTGCAACACGCCGGAGGAGCTGGATCGAGCGGCCGCCCGGCGCGGGTCGACGAGGAGGAGATGCGCATGAACGAGTGGTTCGATCGCTACCTCAAGGGGCTGGGCGCCACCGATGGAGCGCTACGCCGTGAGGAGGCCAAGCTGGTGCTGGACCTGGCCGCCGAGGTGGCCCACGTCTCCGGTGCCCGCCAGTACGCCCCCCTGGCCACGTACCTGGCCGGGCGGGCGGCGGCCGGACTCTCCCGCGAGGGTCGGATCAAGGTGCTGGAGACGGCGGTCAAGGCGGCTACCGCGGCCGGGCCGGCGGGCAGCGACCTGGGGCTGGACTTCTAGCCGGGGGCTTCTCTCAGAGCGGGATCACCGAGACCCTGGTCCCCGCCGTCACCAGGGCGCCGGCGGCGGGCAGGACCAGGAGCACGTCCCCCTGGCTCAGCGAGCGGGTGACGCCGCTGCTCTGGCCGCCGGCCAGGCGGACGCCCGGGATCTGTCCCGGCCGCGGCTCCAGGGTGGCCCGATGGAAGGTCTCCAGCCCGTCCGGCTTGTCCACCGGCTCCAGCAGCTCGGCCCAGGCCTGGGGTGGAAGCGGGTTCGACCCGCCCTGCATGGCGAGCAGCGCCGGAGCGCCGAAGAGGATGAAGGTGACGCTGGCCGAGACCGGGTTGCCGGGCAGGCCCAGGAAGACCGCCCCCGCCAGCTCCCCGAAGGCGATCGGGCGCCCCGGTCGCATGGCCACCCGCCACAGCCGCAGCCGGCCGCGCCGCTCCACCGTGGCCCGGACGTGGTCGTGGTCACCGACGCTGACGCCGCCCACCGTGACCAGGACATCGGCCGCCCCGGCGGCCGCCAGCAGCTCGCGCTCCACGACCTCGGGGTCGTCGGGCACCCTGAGCCGGGCCACCAGCTCCCCACCGGCGGCCGCTATCTGGGCCTCGAGGGCGACCCCGGCCGTGTCGTAGATGGCCCCTGGCCGCAGCTCGGCGCCGGGCGGCAGGAGCTCGTCGCCGGTGCTGGCCAACGCCACCCGGGGGCGCCGCCCCAGCTGGAGCTGTGCCCAGCCACAGCCGGCCAGCGCCGAGAGGTCGGTGGGCCGGATGCGGGCTCCCGCGGCGAGCACCAGGTCGTCGGGACGCAGGTCCTCGCCCCGGCGGCGGACGGCGTTGCCGGCCCTCGGCGCCCGCTCGATCCGCACCTCCCGGTCGCCGTGGTCGGTCCACTCGTAGGGCACGACGGCGTCCGCCCCGACCGGAAGCGGGGCACCGGTCATGACCTTGGCGCAGGAGCCGGGTTCGACCCGGACCGCGCCCGGGGCCATCCCGGCCGCCATCTCGCCCCGCACCGGGAGCCGGACCGGGACCCGGGCCACGTCCTCGGCCCGGACCGCGTAGCCGTCCATGGCGCTGTTGTCGAAGGGCGGGAGCGTCACCCGCGCCCGGACGTCGGCGGCGAGCACGCGGCCGCTCAGGTGCCCGTCGATGGCGACCGACTCGGACTCCAAGCGGGGGACGGCGGCCAGGATCTGCCGCCGGGCCTCCTCCACGGCCAGGCCGGGCCCCCCGGGTCGGGGGTCAGAGATTGCCCCTCGCCTCCTGCTCCCTCTCGATGGACTCGAAGAGGGCCTGGAAGTTGCCCTTGCCGAAGCCCCGGCAGCCCTTGCGCTGGATCACCTCGAAGAAGAGGGTGGGGCGGTCCTCGACCGGACGGGTGAAGATCTGCAGCAGGTAGCCGTGCTCGTCGCGGTCGACCAGGATGTTCAGCCGCCGCAGCTGCTCCAGGTCCTCGTCGATCTCGCCGACGCGGTCGGGCAGGAGCTCGTAGTAGCGGTCGGGGGCGCGCAGGAACTCCGCCCCCTGGCGCCGCAGCCAGTCCACGCTCTCCACGATGTCCCCGGTGTGGAGCGCGATGTGCTGGACCCCGGGGCCGTGGTAGTAGTCGAGGTACTCCTCCACCTGGGACTTGCGCAGCCCCTTGGCGGGCTCGTTGATGGGCAGGGTGATGCTGCCGCCCCGACCGCCCCGCACCACCTTGCTCCGCAGGGCCGAGTACTGGGTGGCGATGTCGTCCTCGTCGAACTCCTGGAAGACGTCGAAGCCGAAGACGCGGTTGTACCAGCTGACCCACTCGTCCATGCGACTCAGCTCGACGTTGCAGACGCAGTGGTCGACGACCTGGAGGCCGGCGCCGGCGCCGCTCTTGCGCTCCTCGCGGTAGCCGGGCAGGAAGGGTCCCGAGTACTCGGCCCGCTCCACGAAGGTGTGCACGGTGTCGCCGAAGGTCCGCACCGTGGCCAGCCGGACGGCGCCGTGGGCGTCCTCCAGGACGTGCGGCTCGGCGACCGCCCGGGCCCCTCGGGCGATGGCGTCCTGGTACGCCGCCGCCGCGTCGTCCACCCCGAAGGCCATGGCGCGCACGCCGTCACCATGGAGGCGGACGTGGTCGGCCACCTCCCCGTCCGGGGACAGGGGCGCCGTCATCACCAGCGTCACCTGGCCCTGGCGGAGAACGTAGGAGGCGCGGTCCCGGACGCCCGTCTCGGGCCCGCTGTAGGCGACGACGTCGAAGCCGAAGGCGGAGCGGTAGAAGTGGGCCGCCTGGCGCGCGTTGCCGACGAAGAACTCGATGTGGTCGACGCCCTCGAGCGCCGTCTCGCGGTACTCCGGCGCGGCCGGCAGGCCGGCGGTCTCCAGACTCACCGCAGCTCCCCCAAGCGCCTCAACCTCATGGCCATCTCCTCGACGAGCCAGGATCTACCCTCGTAGCCTACGCCGCTGCGGCCAGCCCGATCGGCCGGAACGCTCCCGGACCCGACGGCAGCTCCGGACCGGCGCGCCATGGTGCCCGGCGCACGCGGGACGCGGGAGGCCACGCCGAGCGACGCAGACGGGCAACCTCACGTCCGAAAGGGGCCGGGCCGCACCGGCGGACACCCGCCTCCGCTCCGGCCCACACGCCGCGGGGAGCTGGAGCCGAAGGCCGCCCCTACGCTGAGGCCGGGCCTGGGCTCGGGCGGATCCCAGCTGAACTCAGGGGCCCCCTTGGCCGCGCAGCCTCAGGAGGATCCCCTCCGGCTTCCCGCACGGATCGTGAGACATAGCGCCCGGCTACCGCTCACTCCAGAAAGCGCACCGCCCGCGCCGGGTCCCGCCACGTCTTGCTGAACTCCGCCACGGCTGCTGGCGTCTCCTTGTAGTAGGGCAGCGTGCGGCGACGAGGTGTCCAGGCCCCAGAGTCCGCCGCGCTTCGGCAGTGGCGGGCGACACTCTCCATGGTGGTGAGCCACACGTCGCCACGGTCCAACAGCCG
>JASHRA010000056.1 GCA_030038765.1 Candidatus Dormiibacterota bacterium
CTCGCAGCTATGTTGGGGGCGAGCGGCCCGCCGCCGGCATCGGGAGCGGTCGCGGGCGGCAGGGAGGAGCGCATGAGTCACGGCCGCGGAGCGACGGGAGCGGTGCCGGGCCCGGAGGTCCCGGACCGTGGCTGACACCCAGGAGCTGCAGGCGCTGGATCGCTACTGGCGGGCCGCCAACTACCTCACCGTGGGCCAGATCTACCTCATGGAGAACCCGCTCCTCCGCCAGCCCCTGAGCCCGGAGCAGATCAAGCCCCGGCTCCTCGGCCACTGGGGCACCAGCCCCGGGCTGAGCTTCGTCTACGCCCACCTGAGCCGGCTCATCCGGGAGCGCGACCTGGACTGCATCTACGTCTGCGGACCTGGCCACGGGGGGCCGGCGATGGTGGCCAATGCCTGGCTCGAGGGCACCTACAGCGAGCGCTACCCCGAGGTCAGCCAGGACGAGCCGGGGATGGCCCGGCTCTTCCGCCAGTTCTCCTTCCCGGGCGGCATCCCGAGCCACGCGGCGCCCGAGACCCCGGGTTCCATCAACGAGGGCGGCGAGCTCGGCTACTCCCTGGCCCACGCCTTCGGCGCGGTCTTCGACAACCCCTCCCTGCTGGCCGCCTGCGTCATCGGGGACGGGGAGGCGGAGACGGCCGCCCTGGCCACCGCCTGGCACTCCAACAAGTTCCTCGACCCGGCGCGGGACGGGGCCGTGCTGCCCATCCTCCACCTCAACGGCTACAAGATCGCCAACCCCACCGTGCTGGCGCGGATCCCCGAGCCGGAGCTGGAGTCGCTCCTGCGCGGCTACGGCTACCAGCCCATCTTCGTCTCCGGCGGCTTCGACCGGGAGGACAGCCTCCCGGTGCACCGGCTCATGGCCTCGGCCATGGAGGAGGCGCTGGGGCTGATCGAGGCGGCCCGGGCGCGCGGCGAGGGCCGGCCCCGCTGGCCCGTCATCGTGCTGCGCACGCCCAAGGGTTGGACCGGGCCGGAGACGGTGGACGGGCTGCCCGTGGAGGGCACCTTCCGGGCCCACCAGGTGCCCCTCGGGGAGACCCGCACCAACCCCCAGCACCTGGCCCAGCTGGAGGCCTGGATGCGCAGCTACCGGCCCCAGGAGCTCTTCGACGAGCGCGGCCGCCCGGCCCCGGACATCCTCGGGCTGGCCCCCCGGGGGCAGCGGCGGATGAGCGACAACGCCCACGCCAACGGTGGGTTGCTCACCGTCGAGCTGCGGCTGCACGACTTCCGGGAGTACGCCGTGCAGGTGCCCGAGCCGGGCCGGGAGCAACACTCGGCGACCGAGGTCCTGGGCGACTTCCTGCGCGACGCCGTCCGTGACAATCCCAGCAACCTGCGCATCTTCGGCCCCGACGAGACCGCCTCCAACCGCCTGGGGGCGCTCTTCCAGGTGACCGACCGCGCCTGGGACGCGGCCACGCTGCCGGGCGACGACCACCTGGCCCCCGCGGGCCGGGTCATGGAGGTGCTCTCCGAGCACCAGTGCCAGGGCTGGCTGGAGGGCTACCTGCTCACCGGCCGGCACGGCCTCTTCAACTGCTACGAGGCCTTCGCCCACGTCGTGGACTCGATGCTGAACCAGCACGCCAAGTGGCTCAAGGTGTGCCGCCAGATCCCCTGGCGTCGCCCCATCCCCTCGCTCAACTACCTGCTCACCAGCCACGTCTGGCGCCAGGACCACAACGGCTTCTCCCACCAGGACCCGGGCTTCGTCGACCACGTAGTCAACAAGAAGGCGGAGGTGGTGAGGGTCTACTTCCCGCCGGACGCCAACACCCTGCTCTCGGTGGCGGACCACTGCCTGCGCAGCCGCGACTACGTCAACGTCATCGTGGCCGGCAAGCAGCCCCAGCTGGACTGGCTCTCCATGGAGCAGGCGGTCAGCCACTGCACGCGCGGGCTGGGCATCCTGGAGTTCGCCAGCAACGACGACGGCGGGGACCCGGACGTGGTCATGGCCTGCTGCGGGGACGTCCCCACGCTGGAGACGCTGGCGGCGGTCGACATCCTGCGCCAACGCCTGCCCCAGCTCCGCATCCGCGTCGTCAACGTGGTCGACCTGATGCGCCTGGAGCCGGAGTCGGAGCACCCCCACGGCCTCCCCGACCAGGAGTTCGACTCCCTCTTCACCGCGGACCGGCCCGTGATCTTCGCCTACCACGGCTATCCCTGGCTGATCCACCGCCTCACCTACCGCCGCCGCAACCACCAGAACCTCCACGTCCGGGGCTACAAGGAGGAGGGCACCACCACCACGCCCTTCGACATGGTCATGCTCAACGACCTCGACCGCTTCCACCTCGTGATCGACGTCATCGACCGCGTCCCCGGCCTGGGCCAGCGCGCCGCCCACCTCCGCCAGGAGATGGAGGAGGCGCGCCTGCGCGCCCGGCTCTACACCCGGGAGCACGGCGAGGACGAGCCCTCGATCGAGAACTGGCGCTGGCCCACGAAGGAGACCGCGGGCGCCTCCGGCTGAGCCCCCGCCCCTCTCCACGAAGGCGCCGGCTGGCGTCGAGATCCGTCCGCGCTCAGGTCGCCGCAGGTACCCGTCGGCCCCCACCGTCGTCCACTGGTGCGAGGCATGGTCTGTGGCCACCCGGAGGGCGCCCAAATCCCAAGGGCGCTCGCTTCCACCTCCAGCCAGGAGACCGCGGTCTAGTACACGGAGGGGGGGAGCTACCGGTTGTCCTTCCCAGATCAACCGATAGAGGTTGACGTCAACGCCGCACTCGGGAGCACGGTCCGGCGCGGGTATTCACCCGCACCCGAGCGGCGGTCATCCCCCCGGCGTGGGCGCCTCCCAGGGCCGAGGCTGGGTGCCGGGAGGCCCCAGGCTGGGACCATCCTCTACCAGAACCAGGGCGCCCCAAGAGGAGACCTGTGATGCCCACGACCGAGCCTCTCCCCCCGCCCCCGCCGGGCACCTGGATCGCCGACATCGTGCTCGCCGACGGGTCCACCGCCGTGGTCCGGGAGCTAGGTCCCGAGGACAGGGAGCGGCTGGAGAGGTTCGGCGCCGCCCTCTCCCCCGAGACCCTGCGCCTGCGCTACCTGGCCGCCCTGCCGCAGCTGCCGCCGAGCGAGCTGGAGCGGCTCAGCCGGGTGGCCGATGCCGACCACCTGGTGCTGGCGGCGGAGCGAGGCGGCGAGCTGCTGGGACTGGCCGACTACGAGCGGGCCCAGGGCAGCGAGGAGGCCGAGGTCGCCTTCCTCGTCGGGGACCCCCACCAGGGCCTGGGGATCGGCACCCTGCTGCTGGAGCAGCTGGCCAGCTGGGGCCGCCGCCAGGGGGTGCGGCGCTTCGTCGCCGAGACCCTCTGGGAGAACCAGCGCATGCTCTCCGTCTTCAAGGACGCCGGCTTCGCCGCCCGCTCGGCGCGGGACAGCGGCGTGGTCCGGGTGGTGATGGACATCTCCCCCTCGGCGGCCGCCCGGGAGGCGCTGGAGGAGCGGGACCGGCGGGCCGTGGTCCGCTCCATGGAGCGCCTGCTCCGGCCCCGCTCGATCGCTGTGATCGGGGCCTCCCGCCGCCCCGGCACGATCGGACACGAGCTGGTCGGCAACCTCGTCCGGGGCGGTTTCCAGGGGCCCGTCTACCCCGTCAACCCCAACGCCGAGCACGTCGCCGGCCTGCCCTGCTGGCCCAGCGTGGAGGCCATCCCGAGAGCCGTCGACCTG
>JASHRA010000057.1 GCA_030038765.1 Candidatus Dormiibacterota bacterium
CCTCACCTCACGGCGCTCCTTGATCGCGTCGCTGACGAAGAGGGGCCGCACCAGCTGCGAGGGCCGGAGCCGGGTCTCCCGCACCAGCGATCGCAGCAGCGGGGTGCGGCGCAGCCGGCGGGGCCGTTCCTCGGGGAAGCTCATGGGCGGCCTCCATTCTCCGCCCGCGGGCCGAGCCGCACCTCGAGGGCCCGCACCAGCCCGGGCAGGGTGTGCTCTGGGGCCACCAGGGCGGGCTCCAGGCCGTGCCGGCGCAGGGCCGCGGCGGTGACCGGGCCGATGCAGCCCAGCAGCACCTCCGGGGGAGGCGCCGCCCCAGCCAGCCGGAGGAAGCAGTCGACGGCGCTGCCGCTGGCGAAGAGGACGCCGTCCAGGTCGGTGCGGGCCAGCGCCTCCCCCACCAGCTCCCGGGAGCGCGGCTCCGGGGCCATGCGGTAGAGGGTCACCTCCTCCACCTCGGCGCCGGCCTCGCGCAGGCGCCGGGGTAGCTCCCGACGGGCCCCCTCGGCGCGGGCCAGCAGCACCCGACGGTCCCGCACCCCGGCCCCCACCACCAGCTCGGCCAGGGACTCGGCGACGTAGCTGGGCGGCAGCGGCTCCACCTCCCAGCCGCGCTCGGAGCAGGCCCGGGCCGTTCCCGGACCGATGGCGAAGAGGCGCGTGCCCTCGACCGGGGGGCCGGGCGGGAGGGCCAGGCGCACCGCGTTGGCGCTGGTGAAGACCAGCTCGTCGAAGTCCCCGCTCAGCACCCTCCGCTCCAGCTGCCGCAGTCCGGCGTCGCCCAGGACCGGCTCCAGGCGCATCACCGGCACCGCGATCGCCTCCGCGCCCGCGCCCGCCAGCAGCTGGACCAGCTCCGCAGCCTGCTCCCGGGCCCTGGTGACCAGCAGCACCCGGCCCCGCAGCCCTCCCTCGGTCACCGGAGGCTGGCGGCCGCCGACCGGGCCAGCTCCGAGAGCTGGTCGAGGCGGCCGCGCCGGACCAGGCGGCGCAGCCCCTCGCCGCCGCCCCAGGCCACGATCAGCTCGGCCCCGGCCCCGGCCGAGGGCCGGGCCAGGGCCCCGAGCGGCAGCTCGCAGCCCCCGCCCATCGAGGTCAGGACCAGGCGCTCGGCCTCGACGCAGGCGCGGGTCAGGGAGTCGTCCAGCTCCCCCGCCATGGCCTCCAGGGCACTGTCCCGGCGAACCTCGATGGCGATGGCGCCCTGGGCCGGGGCCGGCGTGGACTCGGTGAGGGGATCGAGCGGCTCCGCCTCGTCGGCCCGGCCCACCCGCTCCAGCCCGGCCAGGGCCAGGACGCAGGCCTCCAGCTGGCCACCATCCACCCGTCGCAGCCGGGAGTCGACGTTGCCCCGCAGGGGCAGGATCCGAAGGTCGGGGCGGAGCGCCAGCAGCTGCTGGCCGCGGCGTGGTGAGGAGGTCCCGACCCGGGCCCCGGGGGGCAGCTCGCGCCAGGGGCCCCGGCCCCGGCAGACGACGGCGTCCCGGGGGTCACCCCGGGCCAGGAGGGCGCCCACGGTGACGCCGGGCGGGGTCTCGGTGGGCAGGTCCTTGGCGCTGTGGACGGCCCCCTCGACGCGGCCCAGGAGCAGCTCGCGCTCGAGCCGGGAGGTGAACCAGCCCCGGCCCGGCAGCTCCGGCAGCGGCGCCCCCGGGCTGAGGTCCCCGTCCGAGTCCACCACCTCCAGCTCGAAGCGCTCCCCGGGGAAGGCCCGGACCAGCGCACCCCGCGCCAGCTCCGCCTGGGCGAGGGCCAGGGCGCTGCCCCTGGTCGCCAGCCGGATCACTCCTCGCCGGCCCCCTCCAGGCCGAACGCCTCCTCCATCAGCTGGCGCCGCTCGGGGTCATCGGCATGCTCCCGGAGGTAGGCGATGGGGTGGTGCAGGAGCTTGGCGGCGATCGCCTGGGTGAGGCGGTCGAGGTGCTCGCGCTCCTCCGCCGTGAGGGGGCGGAGGCGGCTCAGGGTCCGCTCCAACTCCCCCTGCCGGACCAGCTCGGCGCGGTCCACCAGGGCGGTGATCAGGGGGGCGGCGCTGCGCCGCCCCAGCTCCGTTTCCAGCTCCCCCACCGCCCTATCCACCACCGCCTCGGCGGCCGGGCGGTGGACCTCGCGCTGGCTCAGGTTGGCCTCTATGACCTGCCCCAGCTGGTCCAGGTCGAGCAGCTCCAGGCCTCCGATGGCGGCCGCCTCCGGCTCCACGTCCCGGGGCACGGCCAGGTCCAGCACCAGCAGGCCCGCTCCCGGGCCCTGGGCCCGGCGCACCGCCGCCAGCAGGCGCCGGCTCAGCACCCGCTCCTCGCTGCTGGTGCTGGAGACGATGAGGCGCACCGCCGAGGCCAGCTGGGGCAGCTCCTCCAGCGCCACCAGCCCGCCCCCGAGCAGCTCGGCCAGGCGCTCCGCCTTGCGCCCCCGCCGGGCCACCAGGAAGGGCCCGGCGCCGCGCCGCTGCAGCAGTCGCGCGGTGGCGCCGCCCACGGTGCCCGCTCCCACCACCAGCACCCCCACCCCGGTGAGGGCGCCGAGGCGCTCCCGGGCCACGCTGGCCGCCGCCTGGCCGTAGCCGACCGCCTGGCGCGAGATCCCAGTCGAGCTGCGCACCAGCTTCCCGGCCTGGACGGCACGGCGCATGATGAGGTCCAGCTCGGCGTCCACCGTGCCCGCGTCCCGGGCCAGGCCGTGGGCCCGCTTGAACTGGGCCAGGACCTGGGCCTCACCCAGGACCACGCTGTCCAGCCCCCCGGCCACCCGGAAAGCGTGCCTCAGCCCCTCGCGGCCGGGGTGCACGTAGACCGCCTCGGCGGCCCCCGACGGGGGCGCCAGGTAGTGGAAGAAGCGCTCCGTGGCGAGCCGGCTCTGCCTCTCGTCCCGGGTGGTGACGTAGAACTCGGTGCGATTGCAGGTGCTGAGGCAGACGGCGCCCCTGAGGCCGGCGTGGGCCACCAGCGCGCGCAGTGACTCCACGATCTGGGCCTCGTCCAGGTGGAGGCGCTCGCGGACGGGGAGCGGCGCCAGGTGGTGGCTGAGGCCGGTGGCGATGAAGGGCAAGCTGTGCCCGAGTATATCGGCGGCCGCGAACTGGACCTGGCGGCCCTCTGAGATGCGCCGCGGGCGGCGCGGATAGGATGGGGCGCGTGGAGCGTCCACCCCAGGAGATCGCGACCGGCCCGGAGGCCTCGGCGGCGAACCATCACCGGAGGGTCAGGCGGGGTCGGGAGCGAGGCATCGCCGGGCCCGGCGAGCACCTGGTGGCCCGGCTCGGGCCCGTCGGCCCCGACGTGGCCCGCTACCACAACCCCTCGGACCTGAGCCGGCTGGCCGCGGCCAGCGCCGGGGACGGCGAGGCGGCCCTGGAGTCGACCCCGGTCGACGAGCTGGTCTTCGTCTCCCTGGACTGCGAGACCACCGGCCACTTCCCCCACCGGATGGTGGAGCTGGGGGCGGTCCGCTTCCGCCTGGAGCTGGAGGGAGACGGCGCCGAACCCCGCATCTCGCTGGAGAGCCTGGTCCACACCGAGGACTACATCAACCCCTACGCGCGCCGGGTGCACGGGATCCAGCGGGCCATGCTGGGGGGCGCCCCCACCCTGCACCAGGTGGCGACCGCCTTCGACCAGCTGGCCCGGGGGTCGGTGCTGGTCGAGCACAGCGCCGACGGCTTCGACACCCGGCTCGTCTCCCAGGCCATCGGCCGGCCCCTGGACAACCACCACCTGGACACCTCCCGGCTGGCCGGCTTCCTCTTCGAGCTCCGCGACACCATCGGGCTGGAGCGGCTCTGCGAGCAGCTGGGCGTGACCCACCGCAGCCCCCACTACGCCCTGGCCGACGCCGAGGCCACCGCCGACTGCTTCGTCCAGCTGGTGCAGCTGGGCCGGGAGCGCTTCGGCTGGCGCACCCTCGGCGACCTCATCGAGGTGGGCATGCCGCCGCCCCCCCGGACCACGCCCAGGCCGCGCTCGCGGCCCCGCCCGGCGCCGACCCCGACCGTCGTCGAGCCCGCCGCCGAGGGCTCGCGCCC
>JASHRA010000058.1 GCA_030038765.1 Candidatus Dormiibacterota bacterium
GCCCAGCCCTCGCCGTAGGCGTCGACGTAGGTGTGCCTCCGGAAGGCCGGCAGGTCCTCCTGCTCCAGCGCCAGGGCCATCTGGAAGGCGTGCCCGGGGGCGGCCTCGTGGAGGGTCAGGGCGGTGAGGTTGTAGAGGGGGCGGTGGGCCAGGTCGTAGGTGTTGATGAGGTACTCGTCGGGGCCGCCCCGCGCCGAGGTGTAGAAGGGCGCCATCTCCTCCGGGACGGGCCGGATGGTGAAGCGTCGCCGGGGCAGGTGGCCGAAGTAGGTGGCCGCGCGCCCGTCGAAGACCTTGCTGATCCAGGCGCCCAGGTGGAGCAGCTGCTCCGGCGTGCTGGCGTACTGCGCGGGGTCGGAGCGCAGCTGCTCCAGGAAGCGCTCCAGGGGCACCTTGGCTCCGGCCTCCCGGGCCGCCTCCGCCATCTCCCCGTCGAGCCGTTCCACCTCCTCCTCTCCCAGCTGGTGGATCCTCTCCGGCTCCGTCCCAAGGGTGGTGAAGCGGCGGATCAGGAAGCGGTAGTACTCATCTCCCTCGGGCAGCTGGCTGGCGGCCAGGCTCTCGCGGCAGGCGGGCAGGTACTCGTCCCGCAGGAAGCGGAGCAGGCTCAGGTGAGCGGGCTGGACCCTGGTCCTGATCACGTCCAGGGCCTGCTGGCGCAGCTCGTCCGCCCGCACGGCTGAGACGCTGGGGCCCAGGCGGCGGAAGGGGGTGAAGAAGACGGACTCCTCAGGCCTGGCGTCGATCACCGTGCTGAGGCCTGCGTCCCGGCCGGACATGGTCACCCGGGGAGGCGTGAAGCCCCGCCGGACACCGGCCCGCATCTGCTCCATCTGCTCCTCGAAGTAGCGGGGCACGTCACCCATCTGGGAGATCCAGGCCTGGTAGTCGCGCAGCTCGCGGAAGGTCCGCCTGGCGGTGTATCCGAGGTCGCTCCAGAAGCTGCTGTCGGAGTTGGCCGGCATCTCGAACTGGCGGAAGCGCTGCTGGCCCAGGAGGTCCTCGAGCTGGGCCCGGTAGACGGCCAGGCTGACCCGGTTGGCCTCCGAGAGCTGGTCCTCGGCGATCCCGCCCAGCTCCGCCGCCACCTCCCTCCAGTGGCCGAGGCGCTCCTCCTCATGGGCCGCGTCCACGTGGGGCAGGTGCTCGGCGATGGGGAGCTGGCCGTCCTCCTGGTCGGGCAGCTGGCGCTGTCGCCAATCCCACTCCCCGCCGTAGATGGCCTCGAACTTGAGATCCGCGTCCGACAGGTCAGCCCGCTCTATCTGCCGCATGGTCCCTCCATCGCTCCGCGCTCGGCTCAGGATCCTGGGGCGTGGCCCCGGCCGCGAGCCGACCGGTCCGCGGGTCACTGGCCAAAATCCCCATCTGCGCTCCCCGGGCGCGTATTTTCCCCTCCGAGAGCGGTGCAGATCGAGGAGGGCCACCATGGCCGAGCCGACGTGAGCAGCGAACAGTCTGGTCCCAGTGGGGGAAGGGCGGTGCCAGATCATGAGCGGTACGGACGGGCCCTCATCCAATCTATGGAGGAGGTCCTGGCCGAGGCGCCCGAGGCGACCCACCACATCCTCCTGGAGACGGCCGACTACTGGCTCTCGCTGGGCCTCGTCATCGGCACCGAGCGGCCCCAGCAGGGACGGCGCCTCCTGGGCGTGATCGAGGCCGAGGAGGCGGAGCGGGTGGAGCTGGCGGCCGACGCCGAGAGCTTCATCCAGGAGGCCCTCGGTTGAGGCGCCGGAGCCTGGTCAGTGACCTGTACCGCACCGCGCGGATCGCCAACGACGTCAGCACCCTGGCCTCGGGGAACCCCCACCGGATCGCCCGCCGGGCCAAGAACCGGATCGTGGGGCGCGCGCTGGCGCGGGCGGGATTCTGGAGCCTGCTCTGGCGCTGAGCGCGCCGTCCGGGCCCCTTGGCCACTCTGTCTCCAGGCCCCACCCGCCCCGGCGACCCCGGTGCCACGGCCAAAGCGCGGGGGCTGGTACTAGCGGGGCGGGCACCGCCTCTGCTCCAGCGCGGACATGGAGGGCGAGTGTCCTCCGTGGCCAAGACCGGCGGTGGCCGGTGCCGCGACTACTTGGCTGGTCCGGCCTGCGCCGCACCCGGGCTGATCGGAGCCAGGCCGCAGGCCATCGCTCCGTCCACCATCCTTCGGTCGTAGGTGACGATGCCGTGCAGCTCGTCGCCTAGCTCCAGGGCAGCGGCGAGGTGGAGCGCGTCCAGCGTTCGCACTCGGGCCGGGCGCAGGTTCGCCGCTCTCAGGAAGGTCGGCGCCGCCGGAAGAACGAGCGACACCGCGTCCAGCGCCTCGTCCACGACGCGCCGCTCAACACCAAGCAGCTCGGCCGCACGTACCGCCTCCGTGAGGAGTAGCTGGGAGGAGCAGAGATTGCACTCTTCCGTCTCCAGCCAGGCGCGCAGCGCCACCGACTCGGGCTCGGCGCGGACTAGCTTGAGAAACGCGGAAGTGTCGAGATAGAAGAGCAAAGAGGCTAACGGTCTCGGCGCAGTTCGTCCAGCACGTCGGCGGTCGTCCGGCTGCCAGGGGTCGGGGCCGCGAGTCCGCGGGGCGACCGGAGTGCGATGCGGACCCGTCCAGCGCTGATCAGGGCCGCCATGCCAGCGGCCGCGGAGGGGGGTTGGAGCACGGCTACCAACCGTCCACGCCGCGTAACGCCCACGGCCTCGCCTGCTTCGACCTGACGGACGACCGAGGCCGCGCGCTGCTGCAGGTCCCGGACTCCGACAAGTCTCATATGCGGCAAATGTAGCACAAGGTGCCCCGACTGATCGTCTAGTCACCCCCTGAGTCCGCTCTGGCGCCCCGTTTGGACGGGCCGTACGCGCCTCCGCCTGCGCCGAACTGCCGGGAGGTAGCCCGCGTCGGTTGCGGCTACCGTCTTCGGGTGGCAGGTCTTGGCGCGGATACCCGGGCGGGCGCGTGCGGCTGATGCCACTCCGCCCGACGCGGGTTGCGCTGGCCTGCCTGGTGGTGGCCGCCGCGCTGGCCACCAACGTCCGGGCGGCGGAGGTCGCGCCCGGAGCGCCCACCCAGCTCGGGGCCCCGGCCCCGGGCCCTACGGGCGTGGACGTCTCCTACCCTCAGTGTGGCGCCGCGCTGCCGCCGGGCCAGGCCTTCGCCGTTGTCGGCGTCAACGGCGGCCGCGCCGACACCGAGAACCCCTGCCTCACCCGCGAACTGAGCTGGGGCTTCCACCACACCGATGGGGGAGCCGACCAGCCCGGGCTCGCCTTCTACCTCAACACCGGCGATCCCGGCGCCTACTTCGAGGGCATCCCGGTGCCCGACTGGCCCGGCTGGGGCTTCACCCCCTACGGGGACTGCCTTCCCAGCCTGACGGTGCTGCGCCTCCAGGGGGCGGGCCAGACCTCCGTGGCCTGCGCCTGGGAGTACGGATACCAGAAGGGCCTCCAGGACCTCCTCTGGCTCCGGCAGGCGGGCTCGGAGGCCGGGGTGACCCTCTCCCCGAGCGCCAGCCCCGTCTGGCTGGACGTGGAGCTGTCCAACAGCTGGGAGGCCTCGACGCTGATGAACACCGCCGACCTCCAGGGCATGATCTACGCCCTGAGGTCCGGCGGCATCGAGCAGCTCGGCGTCTACGCCCTACCGGCCCAGTGGCGGACCATCACCGGCGGCGCCGGCCCCTCATCCCTGGGGGCCCTCGCCAACTGGCTCCAGGGCGCCGGGTCGGAGGCCCTGGCGGCCGCCGATTGCGGTCGCCCGGCCTTCGCCGGGGGCCCGGTGTCGCTGGTCCAGTTCCCCCTCGGGGAGCTGGACGGGGACTACGCCTGCTGAGCCGGGGTCAGCCCCAGGCCCGCGTCCACCAGGCGGGCCGGTTCCCCGTCGCCAGCCCGCCGCTGGACGCGTACTCGAAGTCCAGCCCCTGGCCGCGGAGGCCCTGCAGCACCTCCTCCACCCCGGGCTTGGCCACGATCCAGAGCACGCCCCCACGCCCCCGGTTGTCCACCACGTTGAAGCCCCGCCCGCGGAGGTAGGCGGCGAGCCGTACGGTGCCCGCCGGGTGGGCCGCGCGCTCGCCTTCGGCACGGCCCCGGCGCTGGTGGCGGGGCGGTGCGGCGGTGGTCACGACCTCGGCCCCGGCCATGCCCTGGGGGACGGTCACCCCGAGCCCCCGGCGCCTCCGCTCCTCGTCGTACTCCCCCCGCGAGACGGGATCGCTCAGCGTGTTGTAGGCGCGGTTGATGGCGGCCATGCGCAGTTCGGCGTCACCGTTCCGGTTGCGGTCGGGATGCCAGTGCTTGGCCTGCTCGCGCCAGCCCCGGCGCAGCTCTGCGTCCGTGGCCGCGGCGGGCACGCC
>JASHRA010000059.1 GCA_030038765.1 Candidatus Dormiibacterota bacterium
CATCGCCTCCTCGTTCATCGAGGGCATCGAAGCCTCGGCCGAGGCAGTGGCCGCCGCCTCCCTCGGAGCCGCCCCCGACCTCGCCAGCGCGTCCGTCGCGGCGAACCTGAGGGCCGTGCGCGAGGCCCTGGCAGACGTGGACCGCCCCCTCGAGCTGACCGCCCTCCACGCCTGGCATCGACGCCTGATGGCGCGCGGAAGTCTCCTCCCGGAGCGAATGATCGGGAGCCTGCGCGACCGGCAGGGCTGGATCGGCGGCGACATCCCGACCCGGGCTGCTTTCGTGCCCCCGCCGCCGGAGCACGTGAGCGCGCTGGTCGACGACCTCATCGACTTCGCCAACAGCGAGGAGCTGGACCCGATCACACAGGCCGCAGTGCTGCACGCCCAATTCGAAGTCATCCACCCCTACGGAGACGGCAACGGCCGGATCGGAAGGCTGCTCATCGAGTGGGTTCTGGCCCGGAGGCTGCGCGTCACTGTGCCGCCCCCGGTCAGCATGTTCATGGCGAGAGACATCGGTGGCTACCGAGCCGGGCTGACGAGGGTGAGCGATGGCTCGACCGAGGAATGGGTGGACTGGGTGGCGGGGATCATCGAGCGCGCCTCGGAGGCGTCCCTCCAGATGGCAAGGACGGTGGCTGCCATCCGTGAATCCTGGGGCCAGATGATGTCGGGGCTGCACCGCGACGGGCTGGCCCGACGGCTCACCGACCTGCTGCTGGTCTCGCCCGTCCTGGCCGCGGACATCGCGGCCCGCGAGCTCGGGGTCAGTGAGCGGGCGGCTCGTCTCGCCCTCCACCAGCTGGAAGGCAGGGGCATCATCGCACCCTGCCCGGGGCTCCCAAGCCCGTCTCCCGGCAGGCCGCGCCGCTGGTGGAGCGCCAAAGCACTGCTGGATCTAGTGGACTCGTGGGGAGCACGGTCACAGCCACCTGAAGTGGACGGCTAGGGCCAGGCGACCTCCCAGCGTGGCGGAGCTGCCCCAGGGGAAGCGAGCGCTCGTGCCGTCCCCTGCGCCCGGCGTCGCAGCGGGGCCGCACCTGCCCGCGGCCGGACCCCGGCACCGCGCCAACCCCGGGTAACTGTCGGCGCGGAGATTCTCTGCTCCCGTGAGCGACCCGCAGATAACATCGGTTTCGAGTGCCCTCCCCCACCCTGGAACTGCTCGACCAGCCCGTCTGGCGCGCCCTCGACGTCGACGGCGAGGGCAGGGTCCTGGCGGGGAACGACTCCTCGGGGACCATCCAGCTGGTCGAGCTGGCCGCGGGCGCAGATCCCCGCCCACTGACCGCGCTGCCCGGCCGCTGCGGCGGCCGCTACCTGCCGGACGAACGCGCCGTGGTCGTGGAGCACGACCGGGGCGGCGACGAGCGCTTCCAGCTCTCCCTCTTGGAGCTGGACGGTCTCGGTCCAGAGCCCGCCGGCCCCGAGCGTCTCCGCCCCCTGGCCCGCGACCCGGGCGCATTCCACAACCTGCTCGCGGTCGTCCCGGGCAAGGCGATCTTCGCCACCAACCGCCGCAACGGAACCGACTTCGACGTCGTGGCCACCGCTGTTGGAGACGGCGGAGAGCAGGTCCTCTACAGTGGGGGCGGGGCGGTGGAGGAGATCTCCGTCAGCCCGGACCTGGGTCGCGCGGTGCTGGTCCGGCCCACGGCGCTCCCGATGTCGCAGCAGCTGCTGCTGGTGGACGTCGCGCAGGGGACGCTGCGCCCCCTCAGCTCACCCCGGCGCCACGCCCAGCACTTCCGCGCCCTCTGGCTCGGACGCTCGCGCTCCCTCTGCGTCACCAGCGACCGGGGGCGCCAGTTCACGGCCATCTTCCGGCTCGAGCCGGGGACTGGCCGCTGGAGCCGGCTGGTCTCGGAGCGGGGCCACGACGTCACCGGCTGGCCCTCCCCCGACGGCCGCCTGCTGCTGGCCCTGGCCGCCCACGACGGCGCTGCCCGGCTCAGCCTGCATCGCGCCAGCGACGGCCGCCTCCTGCGCCGTCTGCACCCGGGCTTCGAGGGCTGGACCGCGGAGTCGCCCCTGCCCGACCCCCGCTGGTCCCGGGACTCCCGCTACCTGACCCTCTCCCTGAGCGGTCCGGCGGTGCCGGAGAACGTGCTCCGGATCGACGCCCGGAGCGGCCGCGTCGAGACCCTGGCCCGCTCCGGCTCGGCCCTGGCCGGCGTCCGGCTCAGCCACCCCCGCTCCGAGCTGGTCCCGACCCCGGACGGCGAGCGCATCCCCTGCCACGTCTATCCCAGCACCGCCCCCGGCGGGGACGGGCTCGAAGGCTCCTCGGTGGTCCTGGTGCACGGCGGTCCGGAATCCCGCTCCCCGCTGCGCTACAACCCGATGGTCCAGGCCCTGGCCGGCGTCGGCCACACCGTGCTCGTGCCCAACGTCAGGGGCTCCGTCGGCTACGGCAAGCGCTGGTACTCGGCCGACGACGGCCGGCGCCGCCTGGACGCGGTGGCGGACCTCGCCGCCATCCACGCCCACCTCCCCCGCCTGGGGCTGGACCCGCGCCGCTCCGCCCTCTTCGGCGGCTCCTACGGCGGCTACATGGTCCTGGCCGGGCTCGCCTTCCAGCCCCGGCTCTGGGCCGCCGGGGTGGACGTGGTGGGGATCTCCTCGCTGGTGACGTTCCTGCGCAACACCTCCCCCTACCGCCGCGCCGCCCGGGAGCGCGAGTACGGCTGGCTGGACCGGGACCTGGAGTTCCTGGAGCGGGCCTCGCCGCTCTCCCGGGCGGGCCAGATCCGCGCTCCCCTGCTGGTCATCCACGGCGCCAACGACCCGCGCGTCCCGCTCTCCGAGGCGGAGCAGCTGGTGGCCGCCGTGCGCGGCAACGGCGTGGAGTGCGAGCTCCTGGTCTATCCCGACGAGGGCCACGGGCTGCTCCAGCGGCGCAACCGGGTCCAGGCCCACGGGCGGGCGCTGGAGTTCCTCGCCCGCCACCTGCGTCGCTAGGCGCGGGGCGGGGCCAGCGCCCGGCCCGGCGGGTCAGTAGCCGGCCCGCTTGTCGAGCAGGTTGAGCAGGGGCCGACCCTCCCGGAGCCGGCTCAGGTTCTCGTCGAAGATGTCGACGATGCGCCCGTTCTCGGCCGGCACGGTCGAGATCGAGTGCGGCGTGATGAGCACGTTGGGCAGGTCCCAGAGCGGGCTCGAGGGGTCGAGCGGCTCCGCGGCCACCACGTCCAGGGCGGCGCCCCGGAGCCGCCCCTCGGCCAGGGCGGCGATCAGCGCCGGCTCGTCGATGGCGCTGCCCCGGCCCACGTTCACCACCACCGCCTCGGGCCGGAGCAGGCGGAGGCGGCGGGCGTCCAGGAGGCCCACCGTCTCCGCCGTCTCGGGCAGGCTGAGGACGAGGAAGTCGGCCCAGGGCAGCCAGCCGTCGAGGTCCCCCACCCGGTGGTACTCGTCAACCTCCGAGCCCGGCTGCGCGGGGCGGGGCCGGCGACCCAGGCCGACGACGCGGACCCCGAGGGCGCGGGCGTCCCGGGCGATGGCGCCGCCCACCCGGCCCAGCCCCACCACCAGCGCGTGCGAGCCGCTCAGCTCCCCCATCGCCAGCCGCTCCCAGCGGTGCTGGCGCTGCAGCTCCAGGAGCCCGGGCAGGTCCTTGCGGAACCAGAGCATGGAGAGGATCACGAACTCGGCCATGGGGCCGGCGTGGACCCCGCTGGCGGTCGTGACCCAGGGCCTCTCCCCCTCCGCCAGCCCCAGGCGCTGGACCAGCGGGCCGACCCCGGCGCTGGTCGCCTGGATCCAGCTGAGACGGGGCCGGGCGGCGAGCGTGGGCCGGAGCGCGGCGGGGCCGAAGTCGAAGAGGATGTCGGCCCCCGCCAGCAGCCGCTCCCACTCCGCCTCCTCGCCCTGGGCCAGCTCCGGGTAGCGGTGCTCGGCGGCGTAGCGGGGCCGGGGCAGGAGCGCCTCCGGGTAGACGAATTCCACCTCCGGGTGGTTCGCCATGAGGCGCTCCACCAGCTCCGGCTCCAGGGGCGTCGTGATCAGGGCGCAGGGCATCCGGGCAGCTCCTTCCGCGGCGGGCGCGGCCGACCGTCGCAGGGGAGGCGGGCCGCCAGGCCCTGAACTTATCCCAGCGACCGGCCCCGAGGCAATCGGGGCAACGGCCCCGGGGAGCTGGAATGCTCCCCGGGGCCTACCAGAGGGGTCTCAGGGGTTGACGGCCACCTTGATGACGCCGTCGCGCTGCGCCGCGAAGAACTCGTAGGCCTCCGGCAGGCGGCCCAGGGAGAAGCTGTGCGTCAGCAGCGGCGTGAGGTCGAAGCGGCCGGCCTCGACCATCCGCATGAGGGTCTGCATGCGGCCCTTGCCGCCGGGGCAGAGGGTGTCGACGATGGTGTGGTCGCCGAGCCCGCCGGCGAAGTCGGTGGGCGTGATGGTGAGGTCGTGGGAGTAGATCCCGAGCGAGGAGAGGATGCCGCCCGGGCGGATGGCGCGGAGCGCGTTGGTGAAGGTGACGGGCGAGCCCAGCGCCTCCACGGCCACGTCCACCCCCCGGCCGCCGGTGAGGCGCCTCACCTCCCGGACCACGTCCATGGCCTCGTAGTGGAGGGCCTCGTCGGCGCCGAGCCGCAGGGCCATCTCGAGCCGCTCGCGGACCGAGTCCACGGCGATCACCAGGGCCGCGCCCCGCAGCCGCGCCCCGAGGGCGGCGCAGAGCCCGATCGGACCCTGGGCGAAGACCGCCACCGTGTCACCCAGCCCCACGCCCGCCTTCTCCACGGCGGAGAAGCCGGTCGAGGCGATGTCGGCCAGGAGCACCACCTGGGCGTCGCTCAGGGTGTCCGGGACGGGGGCCAGGTTGACCTGGGCGTAGGGAACCCGGACGTACTCCGCCTGGCACCCGTCGATGGAGTTGCCGAGGCGCCAGCCGCCGCCCAGGACCCACTCCTCCTCCGGCCCGGCGCACTGCGCCCACTGCCCCTGGAGACAGTAGAAGCAGCCCCCGCAGGGGGTGATGGCGGGGATCAGCACGCGCTGACCCACCTGCAGGCCCCTCACCCCCTCACCCAGCTCGTGGACCACCCCCACCGCCTCGTGGCCCAGGATCCGGCCCGGGGCCACCGGCCACTCCTTGCGGGTGATGTGGACGTCGGTGCCGCAGATGGTGGTGAGGG
>JASHRA010000060.1 GCA_030038765.1 Candidatus Dormiibacterota bacterium
CGACGCCCTCACCCTGGGCGGCCTCTCCGAGGGGCTGACCATGGTCCAGATGTCCACCGGGGCCTCGGTGCTGGCAAGCGGCGGGGTGCTCCACATGCCGACCACCATCCTCCAGGTGGTTCGCGGGGGCCAGACCATCTACCAGTACAACGTGGCCCAGAACTCGGAGCAGGTGCTCCCCGCCAACGTCGCCTACATCATGAACGAGATCCTCTCCAGCAACCAGAACCGCCAGCCCGAGTTCGGCATCGACAACGGGCTCACCCTGCCCGACCGCATGGCGGCGGTCAAGACCGGGACGTCCGACTACGGCATCGGCGACCTGGAGGGGATCGGCGACAACTGGACCTTCGGCTGGACCCCCCAGCTGCTGACCGCGACCTGGGTCGGCAACCCCACCTACACCACGCTCTCGGCGGTCGCGTCCGGCATCACCGGCGCGGCGCCGCTCTGGCAGTCCTACATGGAGGCCGTGCTCCAGGGCCAGCCGGCCCTCTGGTACACCAAGCCGGCCGACGTGGTCCAGATCGGCAGCGGCCAGAACGCCAACTACTACCTGCCCAACACCGTCTCGCGAGCCTACTCGGAGATCGACTGCCCCGGCTTCTACCAGAGCGGCTGGAACGGGACCTGCTAGGGGTCCCGGAGCCGGCGGCTGAGGCGGGGCCGGGAGCCGGCGACCGTTCCGGCCCCGCCCGGGCTCAGCGGACCGCGGCGCCCTCGCCGGCCGGCAGCTCGCTCTGGATCCAGCGCTCGATGGTGTCGTCCGTCTCCCAGGAGGTGATGAGGGAGTAGCGGGGCTGGTTCCCCGGGTGGTGGACGACGTGGAAGAGGCGCTCCGTGTCGATCACCAGCTGCATCCCGGGATGGAGGGGGATGCGGACCTCGGTGCTGGGGTCGTCCTTGTCCTCGCGCAGGATGAAGGTCGACTGGCCCGGGCTGTCCGCCAGCTCCAGCCAGGAGCGCACCACCCAGCCCTCACCGTCGGGGTTGAGCCGGTTGTTGTCGTCCATGTGCAGCTGGCGCAGGGCGAAGTCCTCGTCGCTGGGGTTGAGCTTGATCACCCGGACCCGGCCGAAGTTGCCGCCGATCGAATCCACGTAGCGGACCAGACCCGGGGCGATCTTGCGGTTGTCGGTCCAGACGCCGCCCTTGTCCGGCTTGCCGTGCTCCCAGAAGCCGTGGCACTCCATGTCACCGTTGGCGGAAGCGAGGGGCGCGAAGTTGGTGTCACCGCCGCTCTTCCAGTCCACGTAGTCGAGGCTCTCCCACTCCGCGGGTGGGATCGCCGGGCCCTGGTAGTCCTTGAGGACGACGAACCCCCGCTCGGCCAGGATGTCCAGCTTCCGATACATGCAGCTCTCCTCGGTGCTCCGTGAGCCGGCCCGGGGCCGGAGTGTGGCTGCTTCCATGCTAGCCAGGGGGCGGCGGCCCCGTCCAACCGAAAGCGCCGCCTCAGGCGGGCGCGGCGGGGCTCGGACGGGGGCCCAGCACGGCCGCCGCCAGGCGCTCGGGCGCGTCCGTCTCGAGCGAGTCGGGGAAGTAGCAGCAGACCTCCTCCACCCCCAGGTCCAGGTAGCGCTGGAGCTGCTGGGCGCAGCCCTGGGCGCTGCCCACGAGGCGTCTGGCGCGGTAGTCAGAGGGCGGCTCGTGGTGGCGGTTGAAGCGCTCGGCGAGCCGGTCGGCGGCCGCCTCGCTGTCTCCCACCAGGCAGTCGAGGAGGACCGCGACCCGCACCGTCTCCGGGCGCCGGCCGGCCGCGTGGCAGTGCTCGGAGAGCACCTCCAACTTCCGGGCCAGCCGCTCCGGGGGCCCGAAGAGGCAGCAGCCGTCGGCGTGCCGGGCCACCTGCCAGAGGGTCAGCCGCTCCCCGGCGCCGGCGATCCAGATGGGGGGTCCGGGACGCTGCAGCGGCTTGGGCTCGACCCGGGCTCCCGACACCACCGTGTAGCGGCCCTCGAAGCCGGCCCGCTGGTGGCCCCAGCAGGCGCGCAGCAGCTCGGCCAGCTCGCCGCAGGCAAAGATCCGCTCCCGCAGCGGGGGCATGGCGATGCCGAAGCGATCGGCCTCGCCGGGATCGGAGCCCGCCCCGATGCCGACCTCCAGCCGGCCCCCGCTGACGACGTCGAGGCAGGCCAGCTGCTGGGCCAGCCGGGTGGGCTGGTGGAGCCCGACGGCCAGGCACATAGTGCCGAGCCGCACCTCGGTGGTGGCCCAGCCCACCGTGGCCAGCATGAGGAGAGGGTCGAAGACGGGGCTGGGCGGGTCACGCTGGAGCGACTCCAGGTGCTCGTAGACCCAGACCGCGCCGTAGCCGCTGTGTTCCGCTCTCCGGGCCACGCCCACGGCGGCCTCCCAGCGCTGGGCCGGGGCCAGCGACGCCGGCAGGTCGGCGCGCCAGCCCTGGGGTACGAAGCAGCCCAGCCGGAAGGAGTTGTCGGTCACTGGCCGAGGCGCACCGGGGGACGGGGCCGCACCCTGCGGGCGGGCCCCCAGAGCCCCTCCAGGTCGTAGTAGGCCCGTTCGCCAGGGAGGAACACGTGGGCGATGACCGAGTCGAAGTCGAGGCAGGCCCAGGACCCCTCCTCCACCCCGGCCCGGGAGAGGGCGTGGACGCCGGCCCGGCTGGCCGCCTCCAGCATCTCCTCGGCGATGGCCCGCACCTGGCGGTCGGTGTCCCCCTCGCAGATGAGGAGGTAGTCGGCGATCGTGGTCCGGGGACGGACGTCGATCCGGACCACGCCGCGCGCCTTCCGGGACATGGCCGCATCAGCGAGCAGCCGGCTGAGCTGGAGCGGCGTCATGCGACCGGGATTATCCCGCAGGCCCGGGGCGCGGCCCCGGCCCCTTCCCGCCGTAGACGGGGTGGCGCTGGAGGTAGCGGAGCACGGACGGGGGGAGCAGCCGGGAGCAGTCCAGGCCTTGCCGGAGCCGCTCTCGGACGGTGCTGGCCGAGATCTCCGGGGTGGGCAGGGGCAGGACCTCGGCGGCCTCCAGGGGCAGGCCCAGGCGGCGCAGCTCCAGGACCGCGCGGAGCGCCTCCTGGTGATGGCCGGGACGGTCGTAGACGAGCAGCCGGACCGCCCCCAGCAGCCGCCCCACCCGGCGCCAGGAGGGCAGCCGGGCGGCCGCGTCGCTGCCCAGGGCGAGGCGGAGTCGGATACCTGGCCGGCTGGCCCGGAGCCACTCGACCGTGGCCACGGTGTAGGAGACCCCGGGGCGGTCCAGCTCCCAGGTGACCAGCTCCACACCGGGATCCGCCAGGTCCTCCAGGGCCGCCTCGGCCAGGGCACGGCGCCGGCGCCGGGAGGCGACCGGGAGGGCCCGCTGCGGGGGCCTGCCTGCAGGCACCAGGAGGAGCGGCAGCCCGGTCCGCCGGCGCAGCTGCCGGATCGCCTCCAGGTGACCAAGGTGGAGCGGGTCGAAGGTGCCCCCGAAGAGCACCGCCTCGGGCCCGGGGGAGGCCGGCTCAGCCGGGTCCATCGGCCTCCGCAGGATCAGGATCGGGGTAGAAGGTGAAGGACTCCTGGCCGATCCAGACCTGGTCCCCGTCCCTGGCGCCGGCGGCCAGCAGCTCCCGCTCCACCCCCATGCGCTGGAGTCGCCTCTGCAGGCTGAGCACGGCGGAGTCGTCGTCGAGGTCGGTCCTCGCCACCAGCCGCTCCAGTGACTCCCCCACGACCCGGAAGCCGTCCCCGTCCGGGCCCACGGTGAACTGCCGGTCCAGGCCCCGCGGTCCCGGGTAGAGGCGGAAGCCACCCTCCTCCCCCGCCGCCGCCGGGCCGCCGGCGAGCTGGAGCAGCGACTCGGCCGCCAGCAGCAGTTCCTCGCAGCCGGCCCCGGTGGCGGCGGAGATGGCCAGCGCCGGTCGCTCCAGGGAGAGCTCTCGGGCCAGCTCCAGGAGCAGGGGGGTGACCGTCTCCGGGGGCATCAGGTCCCGCTTGTTGAGCACCAGCAGCCGCGGCTTGCCGGCGAGCGCGCCGCCGTGGAGGCGGAGCTCCTCGCTGACCTCGCGGTAGCCAGCTGCGATCCGCTCCCGGCCGCCGCTGCCGTCGACCAGGTGCAGCAGCGCCGAGGTCCGCTCCAGATGGCGCAGGAATCCGGGACCCAGGCCGGCCCCCTGGTGGGCCCCCTCGATCAGGCCGGGGACGTCGGCCACGGTCAGCACCCTTCCCGAGCCCAGCTCGAGCACGCCGAGGTTGGGGCTGAGGGTGGTGAAGGGATAGTCGGCGATCTTGGGGTGGGCCCCGGTGAGGCGCGCCAGGAGGGTGGACTTGCCGGCGTTGGGAAGGCCCACGATGCCCAGCTCGGCGATCAGGCGCAGCTCCAGGCGGACGCTCCGGGTGTCGCCCGGCTCGCCCAGCTCACGCCGCCGCGGGGCCTGGTGGGTGGGGGTCGCGTAGTGCGTGTTGCCCCAGCCGCCACGACCGCCGGAGGCCAGCACCGCGCTCTGGCCCGGTCGCTCCAGGTCGGCCAGCAGGCGCCCTGTGGCCCGGTCCCAGGCCATCGTGCCCGGTGGCACCACCAGCCGCACCGGATCGCCGTCGGCGCCGTGGCGCCGGGCCGCCCCACCGGCGCCACCGGAGGCGGCCCGGAACTGCCGGGTCGCCTGGTAGCCCTGAAGCGAGCTGACCGAGGGGTCCGCTACCAGGAGGACGTCGCCGCCCCGACCGCCGTCCCCGCCGTCGGGTCCGCCCCGGGGCACGAACTTCTCCCGCCGCATGCTCGCCGAGCCGGCTCCGCCGCGGCCGGCGGCGACCGAGATCTCTACCTCGTCGAGGAACATCTGCTTCCCCGGCCGACCGGCCTCCCGAGGTCAGGCCGACGGATCGGCGGGGGGAGCGATCGAGGCCCGGGTGCGATCGGTCCTGAAGGGCCGGTACTCGACGGTCCCGGAGCGGAGCGCGAAGAGGGTGTGGTCGCGGCCCACGCCGACGCCGGCCCCGGCCAGGATCCTGGTGCCGCGCTGACGCACCAGCACGGCCCCCGCGCTCACGGTCTGGCCACCGTAGACCTTGACGCCGAGGCGCTGGGCCTGACTGTCCCGACCGTTGCGGCTGCTGCCGCCGCCCTTCTTATGAGCCATCCGGCTTCTCCGCGCGCTTCCTGGCCCGGCCCGGGGCGGGCGGCGGGCCAGGCGTCTCGCTGTCGGCCGCCGCCGGGCGGCGCCGGACACGCGGCTTGGGGACCTCAGCGGCCGGCGCCGGCTCCGCCGTAGACGACGCCGGGTGAACCTCGGCGGTGACCTCGGGGGCCGTCTCCGGGCCGGTCTCCGGCGGCGCCGCCGCGGCCGCCGTGGCCGCCGGCTTGGCGCCACTCCGGCGACGCCGCGGAGCTGCCGGCTTGGGCTCCGGCTCCTCCTCGTAGGCACCGACCCGAACCTCCTCGACGCGGAGCTCGGTCAGCTCGGCTCGAAAGCCCCGGTGGCGGCGGTAGCGCTTCTTCGGCTTGTACTTGAAGACCAGCACCTTGGGGCCGCGCAGCTGGGCCACGGCGCGGGCCGCGACCGAGACCTCCTCCAGCCGGGGACGCCCGACCAGGGTCTCCCCGGCGTCACCGGGCTCGGCCACGAGCATGCGCACGTCGGGCAGGCGCAGCCGGGCTCCGGGCTCGACGTCCAGGCGGTCGACGACCAGCCGGCCGCCCACGGCGGCCCGGTACTGGCGTCCGCCCACCTGCACGATGGCGTACATCGGCTCTCCTGAGGCTCGGCGGCCGCCGGGGGCCGCGCTCCGAACGTCCCGGGCCGACCGGCTCGGGGCCGGTTGCCGAGTTTAGCAGAGCCGATCCCGCGTCCCGGGAGGGATCAGGGGGCGGTCACCTGGACCGGGGCCAGGGCGGTGTAGTTCTGCTGGATGTAGTTCTGGGTCTGGGAGCCGGTGCTGGCCACCGTCGAGGCGGAGCAGGTGTAGGTTCCGGCCGGCGTCTCCTCCAGGACCATGACCTGGAAGGTGAGGGCCAGCACCCCGGGACCGGAGGAGCTGGCCCCGGGGATGTCGAAGCCACTCCAGACGGGCCCCTCGGTGCCTATCGTCGGATAGCTGGACGAGGAGGTCCCGGAGTTGCCCGAGGTCGTCAGCGGCTCCTGGTAGTCGAAGTCGTCGGGCAGGGTGAGACCGATGTTGACCGAGGGAGCGGCGCCGCTCCCGGTGTTGGTCACGGTGAGGACGTAGGTCACCACCTGCCCCGCCGCCGCCGCCGCCGGGCTCGCCCTCAGCGTCAGCCCCAGCGTGGGGGCCGGCGCCACGGTGAGGTTGAGGGGGGTGCCGGAGAGGCTGTTGTCGAAGCCGGTGGCGAATACCTGGGGCGCGAAGGGGCGGGTCCCGGGGCTGCCGGTCGCCTCCAGCTGGGCCGTGATGAGGACCTGGGACTTGGTCCCCGAGCCGCCCGGACCCATGGTCCAGGAACCCCAGGTGAGGGTCGCCTCGCGCGACTTGGGGGCGATGTCGGCATCTCGTTCCGAGTTCCCGTTGGAGCTCGTGCCCACCGTCCCCAGGTAGACGAAGCCGGCCGGGACGCCGACCCGCACCGTGACCCCGCTGACGCTGTTCTGGCCCACGTTGGTGATGGTGATGCGGACCTGGACGTCCGTGCCCTGGGGCACCGAGGTGGTGCTCGAGGTGGAGCTGGTCGCGAAGACCGAGGACCTGATCTCCAGGTCTCCCAGGCGGGTGCTGCCGCAGCCCGCCAGCGCCGGGACGAGGAGCAGGGCCGCGGCCGCGCCCAGGGCGGCGCGGGCCCCGACCGGGTGCCTCAGTGCGGTCCTCCGGCGCGGTTGGAGCTGGCCAGCGGGCGACGGGTCGCGGCGGTCTTGCCCAGGGCCACGTGCTGGTCCGGGGCGGTCGGGAGGGGATGGGGGTAGCCCACCTCGCTCAGCAGCTGCATGGCCGCCTGGCAGTCGAGGCCGATGACGGTGTCGGTCCGGCCGGAGATGGCCTCGACCAGGGAGCCCCCCAGCCCCTGGACGGCGTAGGAGCCGGCCCGGTCGAGCGCCTCGCCCCCGGCCACGTACTGCTCCAGCTCGGTGTCGCTGAACTCGCGCATCCGGACCGCCGAGCGCGAGACCCCGGTCGCCTCGCGACCCGTCTCGCAGCACACGGCGCAGGCGCCGGTGAGGACCACGTGACGCTGACCCCGGAGCGAGCGCAGCATCTCCCGCGCCCGCTCCGGGGTGAGCGGCTTGCCCAGCGGGCCCTGGGGGCCGAGGACGATGGTGTCGGCGGCCAGCACGAAGGTCCCGGCGGGGGAGACGCGGCCCATGCAGGCCTGCGCCTTGCTGCGGGCTATCAGCTGCACCGCCAGGTCGGCGCACATGCCCGGCACCAGCTTCTCGTCGATGTCGGGACGGACCACGGTGAAGCGGAGCCCGAGCCGGACCAGGAGCTCGCGCCGTCGCTCCGAACTGGAGGCGAGGACTAGCTCAGCCATCGCCGCGGAGGGCCTCCCCGGTCCCGGGCGCCCGGCCGCGGCGGTCCGCACACGGCGCCGGCTGCGGTGAGCGCTTCACGGGCCATTGAGTGTAGCAGCGGGCGCGATCGGCCCCCGGGGGCCGATCCGCGGCGCCGCCCAGGCCCAGAGCAGGGACCAGGGCCGGGCCAGGAGCAACGCGCCCCACCAGGCGGCCAGGGCCAGGGGGAAGAGGGCCTGCGTCAGCTGGGGCAGCACCAGCAGCAGGTTGACGCCGACCCAGGCGGCGCAGGCCACGCCCTCGGGACCGGAGAGGGGCCCATCGGCGGGGAAGGCGAGCGGCAGCAGGGCCAGGCCGGCGGCCCCCAGCAGCACCCGGGCCACCTCCGCGCCCTGCCCCGGGGCCAGCAGCAGCTGGGACCAGCCGCCGGCGCCGAGGGAGAGCGCGGCCAGGACCAGCCCCAGGGCCCAGAGGCCGAAGAGGGGGGCTCCCAGCGCCCGCCGCCGCTCCCCCCAGCGCCCCAGCAGCAGCGCCCCCAGCCCGGCCAGGCTGATCCCCAGGCCGCCCAGCTCCGTCCCCTGGGCCCAGGAGACCGTGACCGGCGCCACCGGGTCGCCCGGCCAGGGCAGCGGGGCCAGGGCCAGGCCGGCCAGCAGCAGGGCCAGCAGCGTCCGGCCC
>JASHRA010000061.1 GCA_030038765.1 Candidatus Dormiibacterota bacterium
GCCGCCTCGGGCCGACGTGGCCCGGCCCGGCTCAGGCCACGGTGGCCAGGGCCACCCCCAGGCCGACGATCGCGACCGAGATGAGGAGCGTGGCCATGGCCAGGAGCCGCACCCCGGGGCCGCGGAAGCGCCTGGCCACGCCACCGTGCGCCGCCGCCAGGGCGAAGACCAGCGCCACCAGGGCGGCCTTGACCAGCAGCACCCGCCCGAACTCGTCGGCCAGGAGGTTGCCGAATCGGACGCCGTTGAGCCAGGCGAGGCCCAGGCCGCTGGCCACCAGCAGCGGCAGCAGGACGCGGTTGCTGACCACGGCGAAGCGGCGCCCCGCGGCGCTGGACAGCTCCCTCACCTGGGCCGGGGTCAGGCCCCGCCGCAGCAGCGGCAGCACGACCACCACCAGCATCAGCTGCCCCCCGACCCAGAAGGCGGCGGCCATGACGTGGAGGAAGACGAGGCCCCACCAGAGCCAGGCGGTCAAGCCGAGGCACTCCGGGCGCGCCCGCGGCCGCCGAGGCTCAGGCGGCTGATCGCGGGCGGGCCGCGCCCCGCCGGCGGCGTGGGCTCACGGGGCTGAGCTGGGCGACGCAGAGGGAGGGCTCGACCAGGGGGTCGAGGCGGGTCGCCGTCAGGGGCAGGCCCATCTCCGCCAGGGCGCCGCGGAGGAGACCCAGGTGGGCGGCGCAGACCACCTCCTGGTTGCGCTTGGCCACCTCCAGGAAGGGGCAGGAGTGCAGCTCCAGCCTGAACCGCTCGCCGTCGCGCGCCAGGGTCGGGCTGAAGCCCAGGGCCGCCATCATCGCCACCACCTGCTCGACGCCCTCCTGGCGGCTGCGGCGCTCCGAGCGCGCCAGTCGCGAGCCCCAGGACTCACCCAGCCGCTCGCCAGCCTCCCAGGGCTGGTCCGAGGCCCGGGCCAGGTACTCGGCCAGCACCTCGGCGAGCATCTGGTAGCCACCCTCAAGGTCGGCGCCCTCCTCGTCCGTGGCGGACCAGACGCGGCGCGGGCGGCCCCGCTGGGGGCGGTGCTCCAGCCCCGGCTCCACCAGCCCCGCCTGGGCCAGGATCTGGAGGTGGAAGCGCACCGTGTTGACGTGCAGGCCCGTCCGCTGAGCCAGCTCCGAGGAGCTGAGCGGCTGCGGCGCCTGGCGCAACTGGCTGAGGATCGCCACCCGGGTCCACATCGAGAGCGCCCGGTGGGCTGCGAGCGGATCTCCGCCGGCCAGGGCCACGCGCGAATTATGACCGCTAGACTGGTAGAAATGGCTCGCCAAGCGTGAATCGTGGAATAGTCTTGCGAGGCATGGTATCTTGCGAGCATTGACTAGCTCCTCGGAGGCGGATCCAAATTTCACCGAGCTGCGCCGCGGCGTCGTCGAGTACTGCGTGCTGGCCCTGCTCCAGTCCCGCGAGCGCTACGGACTGGAACTGGTCCGGACGCTCGCGTCCCGGGACCACCTGGTGACCAGCGAGGGCACTGTGTACCCCGTCCTCAATCGCCTCCGGGACGCTGGCCTGGTGCAGGGCTCCTGGCGCCAGGAGGGCGACGAGCGTCCCCGCAAGTACTACTCGCTCACCGAATCCGGCGAGGCGGCGCTGCGGCAGTTCCGGGCCGAGTGGACCCGCTTCCGCGACGTGGTCGACGGTGTCCTGGAGACGGGCGGAGGCACTCCGGGATGAGGTTGCGGCGCGAGCGTGTCGACCCCGTCGCGGCCTACCGGCGGAGGCTCGACAGAGCTCTCCGCAGCCTGCCACCGCGGGAGCGCGAGCGCCTCCGGGAGGAGATCCGAGCGCACCTGGACGACTCCCTGCCGACGGGCTCCGGGCCCCGGGAGGTGGCGCGCGCCCTGGCCGCTCTGGGGAGCCCTGAGGCAATCGTCGCGGCGGCTCGAGGCGACCGGGGAGCGGACCCCGCGCGCCCTTCCGGGACAGGAGCGCTGGCCAGCCTGGCCTGGGTCATGATCGGGATCCTCGCCGAGCTGGCGACGTCGGCCAGCGGAACTCCCGAACTCGGGGCCGCCCTCCTGGCCTCGTTCCTGACGGTGGCGGTGCTGGTCTCGCTGCTGGGCCGACACCGCGAGGCCGCGCCGCTCTTTCTGGTCGGGGCCGGTGGCCTGCGCAGCGGCCTGCTGCTCTGGGGCGTGGTCCAGGCCGCCCTCACCTCTCCCGGCCTCGTCCCGGCCTTCTTCCAGGGACCGCGCCTCTGGCTCGACGTCCCCTCGGTCCTCGGCTTCGCCATCGGCTTGGGTTCGCTGGTCTGGCTCGGCCGGGCCGCCTCCGGGCCCCATCCCTGGGTTCAGAGGTCCGCTCCGCGCACCAGCACCTGAGGCCGGAGCGGACGGCGGCCAGGGAAGCCCTGACGCGCGAGGAGGAGCCGGGGCCCGGGGCGGTAGGGCGGCGCAGGGACCCGGGCGGCCCGGCTAGTCGGAGCCGGCCTCCACCACGAAGATGCAGAAGACGTGGCCCTGCGGGTCGGCGTAGACGCGCAGCATCTCGTCCGGGTCGTCGGCCCGGTCCCGGAGCAGGGTCGCTCCCAGCGCCAGCGCCCGCTCGTGCTGCCGGTCCAGCTGGCCCCGGCCGGGCACGGTGAGGTCGAGGTGGAGCTGCTGGGGGACAGGGCCCTCGGGCCAGGTCACCCGCGGCAGGCTTGGCACCTGCTGGAAGGCCACGCTGGGGGAGCCCCCCTGGTCCGTCAGGACCAGCCATTCACGGCCCCGCACGTCCTCCTCCCCCGCCTCGGGCGGCTCGTCCCCCGGCCGGTAGCGCAGACCCAGGAGCTCGCGGTAGAACTCCGCCAGGGAGCGCGCGTCGGTGGCGTCGAGCACCACCTGGCGCAGGGCCGGGAAGTCGCCATCGCCCATCCGCCACACCTCCGCCCAGTGCCCGGCTGCCGCTGGTCGGAAGCATAGGACAGCCACCGCGGTGGACCCGGGAGCCGCGCTCCCGGTCGTCCCGGCGGCCCCGGAGTCTGCCCGGGACCGCCCCTTAGGAGAAAGTGCCGGGGGCTGCCGCGCAGCCCCCGGCGCACCCTCGGCCGAGGCATGGGGAGGGTCCGACCGGTCCGGCCTCGGGTGCCAGGAAGGAAGGCGGGAGAAGACCAGGGGCATGGTCCCATGGCACTGACTAAGCCGGGGTTAGGCCGCGCCGCCCACCGCGCCGAGGCGGGGATCAGGTGGGCAGGGAGGCGGAGTAGCGGGCGGCCCAGCGGCTGACCAGGCGCCCGATCCCGATCAGGATCAGCAGCAGCACGATCAGCACCACGCCGGCCGCGGCGGCGATCTGGTGGTCCAGGTTGGAGGGGAGGATGGTGTTGTTGTAGACGACGTAGGTGAGGTAGCCGACCGGGTGCCTGAAGAGGCTGAGCGTCGGGTTGGCGTCGGAGAACCCGACCGTGTAGAGCAGGGGCGCGGTCTCGCCGACGCAGATGGCCATGGCCACCACCAGGCCGGACGCGATCCCCGGCAGCGCTGGTGGCAGGACCGCCTTGCGCAGCGCGGTGAGCCGGCTCAGCCCGAGGGCCACGGCGCCGTCGCGCAGGGTGGTGGGGACCTGGAGCAGCGCCACCTCCGTGGTCTTGACCACGTAGGGCAGCGCGATGGCCGAGAGGGCGAGGATGCCGGCCAGCAGCGAGAACCCCCAGTGGAACTCGATATCCAGCACCAGGTAGGCGACGAAGCCGACCACGATGGAGGGGATCCCGGCCAGCGTCTCGTAGCCGAGGCGGATCAGCGAGCCCCGCCGCGGGTGGGCGAACTCGGCCAGGTAGATGCCGCCCAGGATGCCGATCGGGCCCGCCACCAGGAGCACCCCCAGGACGATCAGGAGGCTTCCCAGGATGGCGTTCTGGAGACCGTGGGCGGCCGTGGTGGAGGTGAAGAGCTGGCCCCCCAGGGCCGGCCAGGCCTGGGCCAGGAGGCTGCCGATGATGGCCAGCGCCGGCAGGATGACGAGGGCCAGGGCCAGGGCGCAGAGGCCCCAGAAGATGCGGTCGCTGAGACCCCTCGCGCGCCGGGCCACGCTCAGACCCCCCGTCCCACCGGCAGCACCGCCCCGCCGCTGGCGCGGCGGATGATGAGGCGGCCGGCGAGGTTGGTGCCGAGGGTGATCAGCAGCAGCACGCAGCCCAGTGCGGCGAGGGCGTGGACGGCCATGCCGGTGGCGTCGGTGAGGGCCGAGTCGAGCAGGTCGACGATGGTGGCGGCCATGGTCGAGAAGGGCCCGTAGATGCTCTGGGGGAAGCGCCCCAGGAGGTCGCCGCTGATGAGCAGGACGGCCATGGTCTCGCCCAGGGCGCGCGCCCAGCCCAGGATGGCGGCGGCCAGGATGCCACGGCGGACGTAGGGCAGGGTGACCACCTTGACCGTCTCGTAGCGCGTCATGCCGAGCGCCACCGCGCCCTCCTTGGCCAGCACCGGCACGGTGCGGACCAGCTCCCTCGTGGTGGACGCGATGATGGGGACGATCATCACCGCCAGCACCAGGGAGGTGGTGAGGAGCCCGGCGCCGGACCCGACCGGCCCCTTGAAGACGGGGATGAAGCCCAGCGCCGAGCTCAGGGCAGGGTAGACGTGGGTGGCCAGGAAGGGACCGAGGAAGAGCACCGCCCAGAAGCCGTAGGCCACGCTGGGGATGCCCGCCAGGATCTCGAGGAAGACGGAGAGCCCGCTCTGGAGCCGGTAGGGGACGCGCTCGGTGAGTGCCAGCACGGCGCCCACCGAGAGCGGCACCGCGATGG
>JASHRA010000062.1 GCA_030038765.1 Candidatus Dormiibacterota bacterium
CCGGAGGGCTCGGCCCCGGGCTCCCGGGGGGCCGGCCCGAGCGCCCGCCCGGGATCGAGCAGCCCCACTCGGGGCGGGACGGTGGGCGCAGCCGGCGCAGGGGGCGGGTCCCCGACCCAGCCCCAGCCATCCCCTCCCCGGGGAGGCGAACTCATGGGCGGATCATAGGCCCGCCCCCACCACGGCGCCGGCCCCGAGCCGGCGGGGGCGGGTGAAGTTGCCCAGCCGGAGCCGGGGCAGCTCGCGCCGGAGTCGCTCCAGCATCCGCTCCAGTCCCACCCCCGGGGCCAGGGGCGGGATCCGGGAGAGGAGCCAGTGGGGGTCGACGTTGAGGCTGCGCAGCTGGAGCTGCTCCACCTCCAGCTCGGCGAGCCGGCTGAGGGTCAGCTCCAGCTCCTCCGGGGAGTCGGTCACGCCCGGGAAGGTGAGCAGGTTGAGGGTCAGCTGGGCGCCCTCGCGGCGGGCCACCCGGGCGCACTCCAGCACCTCCTCCATGGAGTAGCCGCGGGGCCGGTAGTAGGCGGCGAAGAGGTCCTGGCGGAAGCTGAAGACGCTGATCCGGCAGCTGTCGAGCCCCTCACGGATGAGCCGCCGCAGGGCCAGGGGACGGCTGCCGTTGGTGTTGACGTGGATGGTAGAGCGGGGGAAGCCGCGGCGCAGCTCCCCCACCACCGGGCGGAGCGCACGCTCCCGCAGCAGCGGCTCCCCCTCGCAGCCCTGGCCGAAGCTCACCATGCTCCCCTCCCCTCCCCGCCCCGCGCCCGAGAGGTGGTATTCCCCGACCTCGATCAGCTCCCCGGCCGTGGGCGCCCTGGGGATCCTCGGCTGGGGCGTGGGCGCGCCCGAGTCCGACTGCAGGGAGATGCAGCCGAGGCAGTCGGCGTTGCAGGCGGCCGAGGTCGGCAGGGCGCCCTCGTGGCGGCGCAGGAAGGTGTTCTGGGCGGTGAGGCAGCCGTGCTGGAGGGCGCAGACGGAGAGCTGGGCCACGACCCGGTTGCGGGGCAGGCGACGCTGCAGGACCTCGACCGCGGCACGGATCCGCTCGGAGCTGGGCCGGGCCCCGGTCCAGGGGGCGAAGTCGTCGCTGCGGCGGGCCGCCACCACCAGCTGGCCGGCGCGGGCGGCCACCGCGGCGTAGCCGTAGAGGGGCAGCGTCTGGTCCCTCCCCGGGGGCGGATCGAGGTAGCTGGGGAAGAGCAAGCGGAGGTAGCCGACAGGCAGCACCGCGGTCACGGCCCAGCCGGGCAGGGGCGCCGCCCCCGCGGAGCCCCGGGGCCGGGCCAGCCCCACCCGGTGGGGCAGGTGCATCACGGTGGCGCCGCGGGGCAGGGGGATCCAGGAGCGCAGGGGCAGGGAGTTGGCGCCGCTCTGGCCCAGCGCCTCCCAGCCCGGGTCGGCCTCGTGCAGGCCCCCGGCCTCGTCACTGAAGAGCGGCCGCAGCCGCTCCGCGCTCAAACCGAGGCTACGGCCGGGTCCTGGGGCAGCTCCGGCTCCACCGCCAGGCCGGCCCGCTCCAGGCAGGCCGCCATGAAGCCGTGGAACAGGGGGTGGGGCCGGTGGGGCCGGGAGCGGAACTCGGGGTGGAACTGGCTGCCCACGAAGAAGGGGTGGTCGCGCAGCTCCATGATCTCCACCAGGCGGCCGGTGGGAGAGGTGCCGCTGAACAGGACCCCGGCCCGCTCGAGCGGCTCCCGGTAGTGGTTGTTGAACTCGAAGCGGTGGCGGTGGCGCTCGTAGACCACGGACTCGCCGTAGGCCCGGCCGGCCCGGCTGCCCGGCTCCAGCTTGCAGGGGTAGAGGCCGAGCCGCATGGTCCCGCCCTTGTCGGCCACGTCGCGCTGCTCCGGCAGCAGGTCGATGACCGGGTTGTCGGTGAAGGCGTTGAACTCGGTGCTGTTGGCGTCGTCGGTGCCCAGCGCCTCCCTCGCGATGTCGATGCAGGCGCACTGCATGCCCAGGCAGAGGCCGAGGAAGGGGACGCGCTGGTGACGGGCCCAGCGGGCGGCGGCGATCTTGCCCTCGATGCCGCGGTGCCCGAAGCCGCCGGGGATGACCAGGCCGTGCAGCCCCTCGAAGGGCGAGAGGTCGCCCGGCTCCAGGGTCTCGGTGTTGATCCAGCGCACCTCCAGCCCCACACCGTGGGCCACGGCGGCGTGGCGCAGGGCCTCGGTGACGCTGATGTAGGCGTCGGGCAGCGCCACGTACTTGCCGGCGATGCCCACCACCACCCGCTCCTCGGCCGAGAGGATGCGCTCCACCAGCTGGCGCCAGGGCTCCAGGTCGGCAGGCGGGGCCTCGATCCCGAGCTGCTCGGTGACGTGGTCGCCGAGGCCGCTCGACTCCAGCAGCAGCGGCACCTGGTAGATGGTGCGGGCGTCGGGCACGCTGATCACGGCCCCGGGCTCGACGTCGGCGAAGAGGGCGATCTTGTCCCGCACCCCGGCCCCGATCGGGCGCCGGGAGCGGCAGACGACGGCGTCGGGCTGGATGCCGATCCCGCGCAGGGTCTGGACGCTGTGCTGGGTCGGCTTGCTCTTGAACTCCTCGCTGGCGTGGACGAAGGGCACCAGGGTGACGTGGACGTAGGCCGTGTTGCGGCGGCCGATGTCGTTCTTCAACTCCCGGATCGCCTCCAGGAAGGGGAGCGACTCGATGTCGCCGACGGTGCCCCCGACCTCGACGATGACGACGTCCGCCTCCGACTCCTCGGCCACGCGGCGGATCCGGTCCTTGATCTCGTTCGTGATGTGGGGGATGACCTGGACGGTGGCTCCCAGGAAGTCGCCGCGGCGCTCCTTGGCGATGACCTCGCTGTAGATCTTGCCGGTGGTGACGTTGCTGGCCTGGCTGAGGTTGGTGTCGACGAAGCGCTCGTAGTGACCCAGGTCCAGGTCGCACTCGGCGCCGTCGTCGGTGACGAAGACCTCGCCGTGCTGGTAGGGGGACATGGTCCCGGGGTCGATGTTGATGTAGGGATCGAGCTTCTGGAGGGCCACGGTCAGGCCCCGCGCCTTGAGCACCGTGCCCAGGGAGGCGGCGGTGATGCCCTTGCCGATCCCGGAGACCACGCCGCCGGTGATGAAGATGAACTTGCTCACCGGGGGCTCCGGCCGGCACACGGGGAGGCACCACCCATGTGTCCGAATCCTACCACCCGGGTTCAGCCACGCGGCTCCAGGACCACCACCCTGGTGTCGTCTCCGCCACCGCCGCCGCCGCTCAGGTTGAGCCGGGGCTGGGGCGTCACCTGGCTCAGCCCCATCTCCTTGATCAGCGGGGCCAGCTCCCCGGGTTCGCCCTCGGTCCCGGGGCGGTAGCCGACCGGGACCAGGATGGCGGGCTGCAGCTGGGAGACCAGGTGGACCACCTCGCGGGCCCGCTCCGAGGCCCCGCCCAGGAGCGAGACGGCCAGCACGTCGATCGCGCCCAGCGCCTCCAGGGCCTCCGTCTCCAGCTCCCGAGGGAGGTCGACGAGACCGCAGACGGTGACCTCGTCGACCTCGGCGGCGAAGAGCGAGACGCCCTTGCTGACGCTCCCGCGGACGCTGACCCCGGAGATCTCGTACTCCCCGGGGCGGCCCACCACCTGGGGCGCGTGGTCCGCCCCGAGGCGGTTCTGGCCCGACGCCGGGGCGACCAGGATCTGGCCCGCGCCGGGCGCCTCGCCCCGCCCCTCGTAGCCGGGGTCGAGCACGACCCTGGCCTGCCGTCCCTTCAGCAGCAGCGCGCTGCCGCCCAGCCAGTTGATCTCCAAGCCGCACCTCCCTTGCCGGCGCCGGGAGCGCCCGAGCTACGCCGAGGGAAGCGTAAGCGAAAGCTGGTGGCTGGCCCCGTCCCGGACCACCGTCAGCGTGACCGTGGTCCCCGCCCCCAGGGTGAGCAGGTAGTCGGAGAGGGCGGGATAGCGGCGGAGCGCGGCGCTGGCCGCGGAGGAGCCGCCCACGCTGGTGATGACGTCGCCGGCCACGACCCCCGCCGAGGCGGCGCTGGAGCCGGCGTCGACCGCCACCACGAGGGCCCCGGGGACCGTCCCCAGGGCGGCCGCCGAGACCTGGTTGAGCCACTGGCAGACGAGCCCCAGGGGGTGGGGGGCAACGCCCGTCGACTCTAGCGAGGAGACCAGCTGCTGGGCCGCGCCAGCGTCCAGCGCGAAGCCCGAGCTGGCCCCGGCCTGGCCCTGGTCCAGGGGCTGCATCCGGTCCCCGGCGAGGACCCCGATGACGTCGCCCGAGGAGTCCACCAGGGGGCCCCCGGAGCTGCCCGGGGGCGGAGGGGTGTCGGTGCGCAGCACGCCGTCGACGGTCGCCTGCCCGCTCGAGGTGAGGGCATTGGGGACGGTGACGGTGAGGCCGGTGGCGCTGACCGTGCCCACGTCCGCCTGGGCGCCGGAGCCCACCGGCAGGGAGACGGCGATGGCGACGTCGCCCACCGCCGGCAGCGAGGAGGCGAAGGTGAGGGGCCGGGGCAGGGAGTTGCCGCTCACCTGTAACACCACGATGCCGCTGTCGGGGTCGGCGGCCGCGATGGTGGCCGGGAGCAGCTGTCCCGAGTCCAGCCCCACCTCCACCCCGGTGGCCCCCTCCACCGCTCCCTCGCTGGTGACCACCAGGCCCGAGCCGCTGGCGACGAAGCCGCTGGAGACGTCGGCGCTGGTGACGGCCCCGCCCGCCGCCGGCAGCCGCACCACCTGGACCAGGGAGGGCGAGACCTGGCCCAGCAGGGAGGGCAGCGAGGTCCCGCTCCCGCCCGAGGGGGAGACGTTGTGGATCACCACCGTGGCCGGGGAGCTGTTCTCGAAGTGGCGGACCAGGAAGTAGGCGGCGCCGCCCCCCACCACCACCCCGACGATGGCCGCCACCAGGGCCACCGCGGCCAGCCGCAGCGCCGGCGGCGGCGCGGGCAGCGCCGGGGCCTCGGGCGGGCTCTGGCTCACGCCTCCGGGTGCCAGGTCATGACCAGGTGGCCCGTGGGCTCGAAGCCGGCCCGGCGGTAGGCGCTGACAGCGGCCCGGTTGGAGGCCTCGGTCCAGACGCAGGCGAAGGTCACTCGCTCGGCGGCGAAGAGGCGCGAGGCCTGCTCCGCCAGGAGCCTGCCCACGCCCCGCCCGCGCGCCTCCGGGACCACGTAGAGCTCGGCCAGCTCGCCCTCCAGGCCGGTGCCGGGGTCGAAGAGGACGCACCAGCAGAAGCCCTCCAGGGAGCCGTCCGGGGCGCGGGAGACGAAGACGCGGTTCCGCCCCTGGAACTGGGCCGCGGTGGGCGGGAGCCAGCCGTCGAGGTGGGCCCGGCTGGCCCGCCGCCCCCGGACCGGCTCCTGCTCCTCCACCAGGAGGTCGAGCAGCAGGGGGCGGATCTCACCCAGGCGGGCGGGCGGCAGCGCCTCGATGGCCACGGCGCCATGTTAGCCTCGGCGCCAGATCACGCCTCGGGGCGGTCCTCCTCCTCGAAGTAGTCGGGCGGGGGCTCCACCCGGGCGGCGCCGGTGCGCACCGCGGCCCGGGCCACGGCCCGCGCCACCCGCCGGTGGACCCGGGGGTCGAGGGAGTCGGGCACCACCTCGTCGTCCTGCGCCAGGTGGGCGATGGCCTCGGCCGCACCCAGGTACATCTCGGTGTTGAAGTGGCGGGCGCGCGTGTCCAGGACGCCCCGGTAGAGGCCGGGGAAGCCGAGCAGGTTGTTGACCACGGCACCGTCCACGGCCAGCAGGGCGCCGGCCGCCATGGCCCGCTCCGGCTCGATCTCGGGGATGGGGTTGGAGAGGGCGAAGATGATCTGCCCGGGGCGGATCTGCTCGGGCCGGATCAGGCCCGGCTGGGCGGTGGTGGCGATGACCAGGTCGGCGCGGGCCAGCAGCTCCTCCATGTCGACCGCCTCGCCGCCGGCCAGGCGCAGCCGCTCCAGCGAGTCCGGGGTCCGCCCCGTGCCCAGCACGGGCCGCTCCTGGTAGCGCATGAGCAGCTGGGCGATGGCCGAGCCAGCCGCCCCGAGGCCGATCACGCCGGCGCTGAGGCGGCGCAGCTGGAGCCCGTTGAGGGCGGCGGCGCGAATGGCCGCCGCCAGCACCACGGTGGCGGTGCCGTGCTGGTCGTCGTGCATGACGGGGATGGAGAGGCGCTGCTGGAGCGCGGGCGCGATCTCGAAGCAGTGGGGAGCCGCGAAGTCCTCGAGCTGGATGGCGCCGAAGGACCCGGCGACCCGCACCAGGGCCTCGACGATGGCCTCCGAGGGCCCCGGCTCGACCAGCATCGGGTAGGCGTCGATGCCGACCATCTGGGCCAGGAGGGCGCACTTGCCCTCGATGACAGGCATGCCGGCCAGGGGGCCGATGTTGCCGAGGCCGAGGATGGCGGTGCCGTCGGTGACCACGGCCACGGCGTTGCTGATGCCGGTGTAGCGGTCGGCGTACTCGGGGTCGGAGGCGATCAGGCGGCAGACCTCGGCCACGCCCGGGGTGTAGACCCGGCGCAGGTCGGTGACGCTGTGCACCGGGTAGCGGGGCGAGACCCGCAGCTTGCCCCCCAGGTGGACCCGGAGGACCTCGTCGCGGACGTCCAAGAGCTGGGTGTGGGAGAGCTGGCGCACCCGCTCCAGGACCGCCTCCAGCATGCCCAGGTCGGTGGTGCTGACGTCGATGTCGCGGACCACGTGGCGCGAGCCGCGCTGCACGGTGCGGATGTCGCCCAGGTTCCCGCCCGCGGCCCCGATCGCGGTCGCCACCTCGCCCAGCACGCCGGGGCGGTTGTCGTTTCGCAGCCGGAGGGTGCGGACGATGCGGTAGCCGGAGCCCGCCTCGGGGGCCTGGCGGGCCTCGGTGGGGAAGCCGCCGCTCCCGGTCCCGGCGCTCACCTGGGGCGCGGCGGGAGGGCGTCCGACGCTCTGCTCGGCACCATCAGGGCAAAGTTAGCGCCTGCCCCGGGAGGGCCGCAGCGGGGGGACGGGGGTGACACCCCCGCCCCCCGGAGCTCACTTCTCGATGGGGGCCCGGACCAGGCTCCCCCACTCGGTCCAGGAGCCGTCGTAGTTGCGCACGTCGGGGTAGCCGAGCAGCTCGCGGAGCACGAACCAGCTGTGGGCGGAGCGCTCCCCGATGCGGCAGTAGGCGACCACCTGGAGGTCGGGCGAGATGCCCTGCTCCTCGTAGATGGCGCGCAGCTGGTCGGCGGGGAGGAAGGTCTCGGCCTCGGCGTCGACCGCCTTGCTCCAGGGGATGTTGCGGGCGCCGGGGATGTGCCCGGGCCGCTGGGCCGCCTCCCCGGGCAGGTGGTCGGGGGCGATCCGCTCACCCCTGAACTCCTCCGGCGAGCGGACGTCGACCAGCCCGTGGCCGCTCTGGCCCACGTAGTCCTTGGCCACCTGGTCGCGGTAGGCGCGGATGTCGTCGTGGCGCGCCGGCACGGGGTAGCTGGCGGGGCTCACCTGGGGCACGTCGGTGGTCAGGGGCCGGCCCTCGGCGGTCCACTTCTTGCGCCCCCCGTCGAGGAGCTGGACGGAGCGGTGGCCGTAGTACTTGAAGTACCAGTAGGCGTAGGCGGCGAACCAGTTCTTGTTGCCGCCGTAGAGCACGACCTTGGTCTCGGGGCCGATCCCCAGCTTGCCCACCAGCTGGGCGAAACCCTCGGGATCGACGAAGTCGCGCTCCAGCGGGCTCTGGAGGTCGTCGCGCCAGTGCACCCCCAGCGATCCCGGGATGTGTCCCTTGGCGTAGGCCTCGGTGTCCTCGTCGACGTCCAGCACCCGGAGGTCGGGGTCCCCCAGGTGCTCGGCCAGCCACTCGGTGCTGACCAGCGCGCTCGGATTGGCGTAGTCGCTCATCTCATGCTCCGTGGGCGGAGGCCGCGCCTCTCGGCGCCGCGCCCGCGCTGACTGAAGATGGCGGTCCGGCGAAGTGCTAGCGGACCGCCGGTGGTGACCCCCTCGGGCCCACTGGGTCGCCTGCTCAGCTCACCCGCTCCGCCTACATCGGAGGCCGGGGCCGGTGAGCCACCTCATCCGCCATCCCCCAGAGCTCACCACCGAGCTAATGCTACCAAAACGGTGTTCAAGCTCCGGCGGCGCTGAGGTCGCGCTGGAGCGAGGAGGACTGCAGCTGGCCGATCTGGATCGCGGCCACCTTGCCCTCCGCGTCGACGAAGACCGCGACCGGCAGCCCGGGCACCCCGTAGCGGGTCGCCACCTGGCCCTGGCGGTCGAGCAGCGAGGGCAGGGGGATGCCGGCCTGGCGCAGGTAGCCGGCGGCGGTGGCGCGCGACTGCTGGTAGTCGACCAGCAGCACCCTGAGGCCCGAGGCCCCAGCCGCCGAGGCGACCAGGTGGAGGTCGGCCCGGCAGTTGTCGCACCAGCTGGCCCAGAAGTCGATCAGGACCGGGTGGCCCAGCTCCTGGGTGAGGCTCACCTCCCCGCCCACCGTGCTGGGCAGCTGGAACTGGGGCGCCGGCTGGCCCACCGTGGCCACCCCCGAGGAACTGCTGGGCAGGGTGGTGTAGATGCCCTGCTGCTGGAGCAGGGGATCGATGCTCCGGAGCAGGGACTGGGGCGTCCAGGCGCCGCCCTGGCGCTGCTCCTCCCGACCCTGGGCGTCGAGGTACTTGTAGATGGTGCGGGGGATGGTGCTGGCGCTCAGGGTGGGCTGGTCCTGGACCTCGTCGGTGACCAGGCCGTCGGCGTTGACGATGTCGACCACCGAGGCGTGGAGGATGTTGTAGGGCTCCGGCTGGCCCGTGAACATGTCCACCGGCGGGGCCTGCCCGTCCCAGGAGTCGAGCTGGATGGGAGGCACCTTGAGCTCGCTCCAGAACTGGTCCAGAGTGGCGCTGCTGCCGGTCAGGAGGGGCCAGGGCAGGTCGAAGTAACGCTGGTACTTGGTGAGGATGGCCGGGCTGTCGTCGGCCGGGTCCTGGGTCACCTCCACGATCTGGACCTGGCTCAGCAGCTGGTGCTGGGCCAGCAGGCGGTGGAGCTGGAGCAGGGCCGCCGCCACCAGGGGGCAGGTCTCCTGGCACTCGGTGAGGAAGGAGGCCAGGACCAGGATCCGGCCCCGGTACTGGCTCAGCCGGACCGGCCTGCCCTGCTGGTCCTCGAGGGTCAGGTCGGGCAGGCTCATGACCGTCCCGGCGGCCAGCTGGAGGCCGTAGTTGACCTCCACGTTGCCGCCGTAGGCGGCGCTGGGACGGAGCTGGGCGCCGCTCGGCCCGGGGCTCAGGCTGAGCGTGAAGAGGAGCGGGTTGACGCCCTTGCCGCTGACCGAGAGGTCGACCTGGCGCTGGTCCACGAGGCGGCCCCGGCCGGGCCGCTCCAGCACCAGCCGGGCGGCCCGGTAGCGACCCCGCGGCACCGAGCTGAGGTAGAGGTTGTCGGCCGCCGGGGCCTGCCAGTGGCCGGGCAGGCGGAGCTCGGCGGCCGGCACCCGGATGGGCATCCAGCCCTGGCCCTTGGCCTCGGGCAGGAGGGCCAGGCCCACCGCCCGGGCCTCGGTGGAGAGGGGTGCCGCGTGGGCTGGCGGGGCGGCGACGCTGAGCAGCACCAGCACCTGCCCGGAGGCGGGCCGGGAGGGCCGCAGCAGGGCGGCCGCGCCCAGCCCCACGGCGGCCAGGAAGAGCAGCAGCGCCGAGCCGGCCAGGAGCCGGAGCCGGATCGAGTGGCTCACCCGGGACCGGTCCCGACCCGGGACGGGCCGGCTAGTGGTCCTCCCACTCCGGCCGCTTGCGGAACAGCCCGCCCCAGCCGAGGTGGAACCAGCGCTCCTCCTGGTAGTCGGGCAGGAGCGCCACCTGGGCCGGGTCGATGCTGGTGTGGACCGCGCTGAGCGTGATCCGGCTCACCTGGTCGGCCGCCACCTCGGCCAGGCGGCCGCCCTCCCTCAGCTTGACCGCCAGGCCGTGGAAGATGTCGGCCGCCTCGTCGCCGAGCAGGGACTCGGTGGTGCCGAACTCGGCGCCGGCGGCGTCGAGGATGGGGGCGTGGTAGGGGGTGCGGGGCCAGGCCACCGCCTGGTCCTGGTCGCCGCTCGCTTCGGGGTCGGACATGGGCAGCTCCTCAGTTGGGCGCGGGCAGAGACATCGTAGGCGAGCTCCCTCCGCGGCCCCGGCTCAGAGCCCCCAGCTGGACCAGGAGCTGACGCCGATGAGGTAGCTGATCCGCGCCACCGCGTCGGCGTAGTCGTGGCCGGTGTAACGCTGGCTGAGGCGGTGGATGTCGGCGATCGCCCGCTCCCCGGTCCGGACCTCCTCCACCTCCCCCCGCAGCTGCACCGAGCGATAGGGGTCGTCGGCGTCGAAGACGGCCACCGCCACCCGGGGGTCCCGGGCCAGGTTGCGCTCCTTGGCCCGCCCCAGCCGGGTGTTGACCAGGACCCGGTCCCCCTCCAGGTCGAACCAGACGACCGTGGCGTGGGGCGCCCCGCGCTCGTCCAGGGTCGCCACCGTGGCCAGGTTGGGCGCCTCCAGGAACTGGCGCAGCGTCGCCGGCAGGGCCTCAGTCACAGGCGCTGGCCGTGAGCTGGCCGAGGGTGAGCTTGATCGTGGCCTTGCTCCCGCTGGGCTGCGTCACCGAGAGCGTGATCGACTTGCCCGGGCTGAGGTTGGCGAGGTCGTCGGTGAGGTCCTGCACCGCCGGCGTCGCCTGCCCGTCGACGGCGGTGATGACGTCCTGGGCCTTGAGCCCGGAGGCGGTCACCGCCGAGCGCGTGACCGAGGTCACGAGGACGCCGTCGTCCTGGCCGTTGGAGCCGGTCACCTGCTCCACCTCGACCCCGATGCAGGCGCGCCCCGACGTCTCCACCTTGCCGTACTTGGCGATCTGGCCGGCGATGTTGGCGACCACGTTGCTGGAGATGGCGAAGCCGATCCCGGAGGCCTCGGAGCCGCCCAGCTGGGTGTCCACCGCGGCCAGGGTGGGGATGCCCACGACCTGGCCCGAGAGATCGACCAGGGCGCCCCCGGAGTTGCCCGGGTTGATCGCCGCCGAGGTCTGGATGACGTCGGGCAGGGTGACCCCGTTGGGCTCCGAGACGGTCCGCCCCAGGGCGCTGATGATGCCCTCGGTGGCCGAGCTCTGGAAGCCGAGCGGGTTGCCGATGGCCATCACGATGTCGCCCACCTGGAGCTGGGAGGAGTTGGCGAAGGTGGCCGCGTGCAGCCCGGTGGCGTTGATGTGGATCACGGCCAGGTCGTCGGGGGGGAAGTTGCTGACCAGCGTGCCGGGGAACTCGCGCCCGTCGGCCAGGGTGACCTCGAACTTCTTGAAGCCGTCGGCCACGTGGTTGTTGGTGACGATGTCGCCCTGGGTGTTGAAGATGATCCCGGAGCCGAGGTCGGAGCTGGTCTCGATCTGGACCACAGCCGGGCTCAGCTCCTTGTAGAGGTCGACGTAGGCCTGCTGCAGCGCCAGCAGGGACTGGGAGAGGTCGGCGGGCGAGAGCTTGTGGCTGGGGATGTCGCTGACCTTGGGCGCCTTCCCGTGCGGCGCCGCCGGGGAGCAGCTGACGAGGGCGGCGGTCGCCAGCAGCAGCGCCGGGAGCGCCGCCCAGGCCATTCTTCTCATCTGGCTAGAATCCTCCGCCCCCACCCCTGATTCGGGCAACATCTGAGTTGAGCGGCCGGCGCACCGGGAGGGAGCGGATACGGAGGAGCTGGTTCACTACCGAACGGCCGGGGCGGTGGCCCGCATCGAGCTGGACAGCCCCCGCAACCGCAACGCCCTCTCCGGCGCGCTCCTGCAGCAGCTCGACGCCCGGGTGGCGGAGGCAGTCTCCGACGCCGCGGTGCGGGTCCTCCTGCTGAGCCACGCCGGGCCCTCCTTCTGCTCCGGCGCCGACCTCCGCGAGCAGGCGGCCAGCCTGCACCGGGGCGTGCCCGGCCCCGGCGTGGGCGCCCTGGCCCCACTCTTCCGCCGCCTGCTGGACGCGCCCAAGCCGGTCGTCTGCCGGGTCGGGGGGCCGGCCCGGGCTGGCGGGGTGGGCCTGGTCGCCGCCTGCGACCTGGCCCTGGCGGCGGAGTCCGCGGACTTCGCCACCGGCGAGGTGCGCCTGGGCCTGGCCCCGGCGGTGCTGGCGGTGGTGGCGCTGCCCAAGCTCGGGCGCGCCGCCGCGGCCCGGCTCTTCCTCACCGGGGCCGCCATCTCGGCCCGGGAGGCGGAGCGGATCGGCCTCGTCTCCCGGACCCTGCCCGACCCGGAGCTGGACGGGGCCGTGGAGGAGACCGTGGCCCAGCTCCTGGAGGGCGAGCCGGGGGCCCTGGCGGCGGCCAAGCGGGTGCTCCAGACGGTTCCCGGCCTGCCCCGTGAGCGCGCCCTGGAGGAGATGGCCGAGCTCTCCCGCCAGCTCTTCTCCAGCCCGGCGGCCCAGGAGGGGATCAGCGCCTTCCTGGAGCACCGCCGCCCCTCCTGGGGCCACGGCTGAGCTTCCGTCGCCGGCTCCGGCCTGCTTAGACTGGCCCGGGCGAGGACCGCTCCCGGTGCCGACGGTCCCCCCGACAGAGGAGACCCAGCCGCTGACCACCCTGACCTCGAGCGCGCCCGCCCTGCTGGCCCTGGTGCGGCGCGGGCCGGCGGTGGAGATGGCGGTGCGGGGGCACCTGGCGCTGGTGGACGCGAGCGGGCGGCTGCTGCGCTCCCTCGGCGACCCCGCGGTCGAGACCACCCTGCGGAGCGCCTCCAAGCCGCTCCAGGCGGCCAGCTTCGTGGAGTCGGGGGCCGCCGCGGCGCTGGGACTGGGCTCCGAGAGCGTGGCCATCGCCAGCTCCTCCCACCACGGGGAGCCGGCCCACGTGGCGGCAGCGCGGGCCCTGCTGGCCGCCGCCGGGCTCCGCGAGGAGCAGCTCCGCTGCGGCGTCCACCCCCCCAGCGACCCCGAGGCGGCGGCCCAGCTCTACCGCGCCGGCGGCACTCCCAGCCAGATCCACAACAACTGCTCCGGGAAGCACTCCGCCATGCTGGCCACCTGCGCCCGCCGGGGCTGGTCGCTGGACACCTACCTGGAGCGTCAGCACCCGCTCCAGGAGGAGATCGCGGCCCGGGTGGCGCGCCACGCCGGCCTGGAGCCGGAGCACCTCCCCTACGGCACCGACGGCTGCGGCCTGCCCACGTTCGTCATGCCGCTCCAGGCCTTCGCCCGGGCCCTGGCCAGCGCCGCCGCCTCCGACCCGGCGGTGCGGGAGTGCCAGGCGGCGATGGCGGAGCACCCCTTCCTCATCGGCGGCACCACCTCCTACGACACCGCCCTCCTGGCCGCCGCCGGGGACCGGCTCACGGCCAAGAGCGGGGCCGCCGCCCTCTTCGGCGCCGTCGCCCGCGACGGCAGCTGGGCGCTGGCCCTGAAGCTGGAGTCGGGAGCGCCCACCGGCCTGCCCCAGATCGCCACCCGGGCCCTGCAGCAGCTCGACCTGCTGCCCGGGGAGCTGCCCCCGGCGCTGGCCGAGGCGGCCGATCCCCGGCTCCACAACTGGGTGGGCCGGGAGGTGGGCTCGGTCGAGGCCTGCCTGCAGCTGTGAGGCCGCCCGGCCGATCGTGACCCGGGCGCGACCGGGTCGCGACCGGGGCCCGCGGCGGCCCCTGATAACCTCTTGAGGGTCTTGAGCTCTCCAGTTCGGCGCGGTCCCAGCGCCTGGGAGCGGGGCCGCCGCGTGGTCCGCCGTCACCGGCGCCGCCTGCCCACCTTCCTCGGCGTCGGGGCGCTGGGGCTGCTGACCACCTTCCTCGGCACCGTCCTCCTCTACCGCCAGCTCCACCTGCCCCTCTGGCTCGCCTCCGCGGTGGCCATCCAGACCGCCATCCTCGTGACCTTCAGCCTCAACTCCCTCATCACCTGGCGCGACCGCCGGGGCCGGGGCCGGGGCCACCGCTTCGTCATCTTCGAGGGCGTCAGCCTGGTCGGCCTGGGCATCAACGAGGCGGTGCTGCTGACCTCGGTGGACCGCTTCCACGTCTTCTACCTTCTGGCCCTGGTCCTGGGCAGCGGCGCGGCTGCGGTCTGGAACTACCTGGCCAACCACAACGTGACCTTCGCCAGCGCCTGAGCCGGCCCCCGGCCCCCCTCAGCGGCCGGCGGTGGCCTCGGTGACCCGGGGGAACTCCCAGCTGTGCCCGAGCAGCGCCATCCCCGACTCCCGTCGGCCCTCGCTGTGGACGCGGAAGGGCTGGACCCCGTCGAGGCGCTTGTAGCGCTCGCCGGAGGCGATGTCGGCGACCTCGACCGTGAGCCGGTAGAGGCCCTCCAGCAGGGGCAGGCCGGGCAGCACCAGGCGCACCGTGCCCTCCTGGGGCAGGCTCAGGTCGGCCGTCTCCAGGTCCGCGGTGCGGACCGTCGCGAGCGGGGCTCCGCCCTCGGAGAGCAGCGTTATGGCGAACTTGGCCCCGCTCAGGGGAGCGGGCGAGGAGTAGCCGACGGAGATGGTCACCTGGTCGCCGGTGTTGAGGATCGAGGTCGGCCCCTCGGGGCCGATGATGCCCAGCGAGGTGATGCGGAAGCCGTCGCGCCCGGGGCTGGAGTCGACCACGGCGGCCTCGGTCATGGCCAGCTCCGCCTCCTCCCGGGCCCGCAGCTCGGCCCGGTAGCCGGCCAGCACGGCGTCGACCTCGCCCAGCATGCGGCAGCGGCTGCGGTCCATCCAGAGGCAGCGGTCGCAGATGGCCCGCACCGACTCCAGCGAGTGGGTGACGAAGACCAGGGTGCGGCCCTCGCTGCGCAGCTCGCGGATGCGCGCCATGCAGCGGCGCTGGAAGGCCTCGTCGCCCACGGCCAGGACCTCGTCGATGAGCAGGATCTCGGGGTCCAGGTGGACGGCGATGGAGAAGCCGAGCCGCGTGTACATGCCGGAGCTGTAGGTCTTGACCGGGTTGTCGATGAACTGCTCCAGCTCGGCGAAGCCGACGATCTCGTCGAGGACGGCGTTGATGTAGCGCCGGGGCAGGCCCAGGATGGCCCCGTTGAGGTAGATGTTCTCCCGGCCGCTGAAGTCGGGATGGAAGCCCGCCCCCACCTCCAGGAGGGAGGCCAGGCGGCCCCGGCTGACGATCGTCCCCTTGTCCTGGACCAGGATGCCGGCCATGCACTTGAGCAGCGTCGACTTGCCCGACCCGTTCTCGCCGATGATCCCGAGGGAGTGCCCGGGGGGCACGTCGACACTGATGTCCCGCACCGCCCAGAACTCCTCGTAGCGGCCCCGGCGGCGCTCCACCAGCGCCTCCTTGAGGCTGGTGCTGCGCTGGTGGTAGATGCGGAAGCGCTTGCTGACCTCGCGCACCTCCAGCGCCAGCTCCGCCATCAGACCTCCTCGGCGAAGCGGCGGCGGAGCCGGTTGAAGATCAGCATCCCGATCCAGATCGAGACCAGGGAGACGAGCAGGGAGTAGCCCAGCCCGTGCCAGTGCTGGGGCCAGCGGTCGAAGACGAAGACGTCCTGGAAGCCCTCCACCACCCAGGTCATGGGGTTGGCGTAGATGACGAGGTGGGCCACCTGCCCGATCAGGCCGTGGGAGAACTTGGACTCGATCAGGCTGAGCGGGTAGATGACAGGGGTGACGTAGAACCAGACCAGCGTGGCCAGGTTGACCAGGTACTGCAGGTCCCGGAGGTAGACGTTGCCCGCCCCCAGCATCAGGCCCAGGCCGAGGGAGAAGGCGAAGCAGACCCCGATCAGCAGCGGCAGCGCCAGCATGGGCAGGCCGATGCCCTTGTGGGCCAGCAGCATGAAGGGGATCAGCAGCAGCAGGCTGATCACGAAGTTGACCAGCGCCGCCACCACGGCCGAGACGCTGAGCAGCATCCAGGGGAAGGCCACCTTGCGCACCAGGGCGGCGTTGGCTACGACGCTGTTGGTGGCCATGGTGAGGGCCTGGGAGAAGAAGGTCCAGGCCAGCAGCCCGGAGAGGATGAAGACGATCGGCGCTCCGCCCGGATAGTGGACCTTGAGGAAGCGGCCGAAGATGACGGCGTAGACGATCATGAAGATGAGCGGGTTGAGCAGGGTCCAGGCGACGCCCAGGAAGGAGCCGCGGTAGCGGGAGCGCACGTCCCGGCGCACCAGCTCCATGAGGAGCTCGTAGCGGGCGGCGAGGGGGCCGGACTGGGGGGCGCGCGGCCGGGGCTGGAGGCTCCCCCGGGGGAGCAGTTCGGTGCTGGCCACTGGGGGCGAGTCTAGCAGGGGCTCGAACTCATCCCCCGGACTTCCATATGGCCACCTTTTCCTTCAGCTCGTCGATCACGAAGGCGCAGGCCCGGAGCGCCTGCTGGCGGTGCGGCGCGCCCACCAGCACCACCACCGAGGCCACCCCCGACTCCACCCGTCCCAGGCGGTGCT
>JASHRA010000063.1 GCA_030038765.1 Candidatus Dormiibacterota bacterium
GGTGCAGCTCCGCCCCGCCCGCGCCCAGGGTGAGCACCACCGCCTCCAGGCCCTGCTCGCGGAGCAGCGCGCCGATGCCCCGGGGGGCGACGGCGGGCAGCTCCTCCCGGTTGCAGACGACGATCTGCACGGCAGACAGCAGCCCGGCCGGCAGCGGCCGCACCGGGGCGGCGTTGAGGAGCCGCGTCCAGCCCCCCTCGCGGGCCACCTGGAAGGCGCGCAGCAGGGTCTCGGGGTCGATCTCGAGGCAGCCGAGGATGAGCCGCGGCGGCGGCCTCAGCCGGCGCAGCTCGGCCTCGGCGCGGACCGGGTCCAGGGCCAGGTTCGCGCCCAGCGCGACCGCCAGCTGGTTCTCGCCGGAGGCGTCGACCAGGACCAGGGAGACCCCGGTCGGGGCACCGGCCCGCTGCACCAGCGAGGTGTCGACGCCCTCCCGTCGCAGCTGCTCCAGGGCCAGCTCGCCGAGCTCGTCCTCCCCCACCGCCGCCAAGAGCGAGACCCGCGCCCCCAACCGGGACGAGGCCACCGCCTGGTTGGCGCCCTTGCCGCCGCTGGAGCTGAGGAAGGGGCCGCCGACGACGGTCTCTCCGGGCCCGGGCAGCCGGGGCAGCCGCAGGCTGAAGTCGTGGTTCACCGAGCCCACGACCAGGAGCCGGGGCCGGGAGCCAGGGCGGCCCGGCCCCGCGGGCTCAGTCGGCGGAGCGCTCCCGGAGCCCGTCCAGCGCCTCCCTCACCAGGCCCGGCCGCTCCAGCCAGAGAAGGTGCCCCACGCCCTCCGCGACCCGCAGCTCGGCGCCCGGCACCAGGGCGGCAGTGGCCTCGCCGTGCCGGTTGGGGATGGGGCTCTTGGCCCCCAGGAGGAGCGTCAGGGGCACCTCCACCCCCGGTAGCCGCCGGACCAGGGTCTGGCGCCGGAAGTGGTCGTGGATGGAGTCGAAGGTCTGCGAGTAGCAGTCGACGGAGATCCGCATGGGCGGCATCGGCGGCGCCGTCGCGGGATCCGCGAAGTAGCCGGGCCAGACCAGGCCGAGGCCCTCCACCTGGTCCTCCTCGGTGCCCTCGCCCCGCATGGCCCGGGCGTCCAGCTCGGCGGCCCGGGCCGCCACCCGGGGGTCGAGGTGGGCGCTGAGGTTGCGCCCCAGGTCCGCCTCACCACCGTCGGGGACGGCCCCCAGGGGGTCGACCACCAGGGCGGCCCGGAAGCGCTCCGGGTGCGAGGCCAGCAGGTGCAGGGCGAGGTGACCGCCCCAGGAGTGGCCCAGCAGCAGCACCCGGCTCAGCCCGAGCTGGTCCAGCACCCGGATCGCGTCCGCGACGTGGTCCTCGACCCGGAACGGGCCCTCCGTGCTGGAGGGGGGCACGCCCCGCTGCTGGTAGCGGACCAGGTCGTAGCCGTCGGCGAGCTCGGGGACCAGGCTCTCCAGGTAGTCGGAGAGCCCGGGGCCGCCGTGGAGCAGCAGGACGGTCGGGCCCCGGCCCTGGCGCCAGCCCACCAGGCGCGCCCCCTCGGCCGCGATCTCGAACTGGGTCGACGGCATCCGCGCCGAGAGTCTAGGCGGCGGGGTCGGCCCTCGCGGGCCTCAGCCGCCGACCCCCATGTCGACGGCGTTGACGCGCGTCGGGTGCAGGGTCACCACCACGCGCTTGTCCTCGGGCCAGTCCCAGGCGCTGAGGTCGGTGCCGGACTTGGCCCACACCCGGGCGGCAAAGGTCCTCTCCGGGTCGGGCGTGAGCTCCGCGTCGGCGCGCACCTCCAGGTAGCGGTAGGGGTTGCCCACGTCCAGCAGCAGGAGGGCGCAGGCGGGGTCCCGGAGCAGGTTCTTCACCTTCTGCCGGGCGGTGCTGAGCGAGAGCTTCAATTGGTCCCCGTCGGCAAGGAACCAGACCTCGGTCACCTGGGGGTGGCCGTCGGCCCCCTGGGTGACCAGGGTGGCGAACTGAGCCTGGAGCAGGTCGCGGTGCGAGTCGGGAATGGCGGTCGCCATACGCTGATTCTGACTCCCGAAGGGGCCCGGGTGGGGTGCCGAGCCGAGTCAGGTCAGGGTCTCGCCCATGGCCCACCCCGACCAGCGCCGCACGTCCACGATCAGCGCCGCGCCGAAGTCGCCCTCGAGCTGTGCGTACTGCGGGTAGCGCGCCCGCAGCGCGGCCACCGCCTGGTCCCGCTCCGCTCCCTCCTCGACCACCCGGGCCAGGCCCTCGGCCCGGGCCCACCAGACCGCCGACCAGTCCTCCTCGTAGTGGTCGGCGAGGAGCGCCACCCGGGGCTCGGCAGCGAGGTTGGCGAGGCGCTGGAGCCGCCGTCCCCGCTTGGGCTTGGGGTCGACCGCCGTCAGCAGGCGCTCGCCCTGGAGCGCGAATACGACCGGCACCAGGTGGGGGCGCCCGTCCGGGTAGGAGGACCCGAGGCGCGCCACCCGGGCCCGGGCGAAGCGCCGGCGCGCCTCCTCGGGCGCCAGCCTCACGCCCCGGCCGCCGGACGCGGCGGGCGGCGGCCCGGGCCGCGGGAGGGGATCAGGATGAGGCCGGCCCCGATGTAGGAGGCGGCCATGATGGCGAAGGCGAGGGAGAAGCCGGAGGTCTGGATGACCCAGCCCAGCAGGGCCAGCCAGAGCGAGCCCACCCCGTAGGCGAGCGCGAAGTAGACGCCGAAGACGGCCGCCTGCCCCTCGGCGGTGACGCCATCGGAGACCAGGGCCTGGAGCAGGGGGTTCTCCATGTAGCCGAAGAAGCCGACCGCCAGCGTCAGCGCCGCCAGCCAGGCCAGGGGCAGCCCCGCCGAGCGCCCCATCCAGAAGACGACCACGGCCGAGGCCAGGTAGGCGGTCCAGAGCACAGGCAAGCGCCCCAGGCGGTCGGAGAGGAGTCCGGCCAGCAGCGGGCCCACCACCGCCCCCAGCAGCATCAGGTCGAAGAGCAGCCCCACCTCCACCTCGGGCAGGTGGACCCGGTTGCGCAGGTAGAGGGGGACGTAGGCGTTGAGCGTGCCCAGGCCGCGCCCCCCGGCGGCCACGGTGGCGGCGGCGATGCCGAGCAGGACGGCCCGCCGGTTGAGCAGCTGAGCCGAGTGGATCCGGGGCCAGTGCAGCCCGGTCCAGGCTGGCGGCCGGGGACGGCCCCGCTCCCGCTCCAGCACGGGGAAGTTGAGCAGCAGCAGCAGCCCCATGAGGAAGAGCGGCAGCGACATCAGGAGCAGGGTCGGCCGCCAGCCCAGGCGGGACAGGAGCACCGCCGCCGGCAGGGGGACCAGGAGCGAGCCCACGCTGCCGCCCGTCGTGTGCATGCTGAGGGCCCCGCCGCGGTTGCGCGGGTAGGCCTCGGCCGCCACCGCGCCCCCCACCGGGTGCTGCTGGCTGGCCCCCAGCTGCCCCAGCCCCTGGGCCCCGGCGAAGAGCGGGTAGGTCGGGGCCAGCCCGCCCAGGACGGCGCAGACCCCGAGCGCCAGGTTCTGGGTCCCGAGGATGGAGCGGGCGCTGGCGCGGGCGCGCACGTAGGCGGCGGTGATCTGGCTCAGGCCGCCGATCACGCCCGTGGCCGCCACCGCCAGGCCCAGCTCGGCGTAGTCGATGTGGAACGCGACCAGGACGTAGGAGTAGGTGAGCGGGAGCAGCCCTGAGTACATGTGCTGCCCGGCGTGGGAGGCCGAGGCCAGGAGCAGGATGCGGCGCGCCCCCGCCACCGGGGCGCGCAACGCCCCGGCCGCGGCCTGCTGCCCCATCGAACTCAGGATAGGGGGGCCGGAACCGGCTCCGGGGCCGGCGCCGCCCTCCCCTCAGCGCTGGTAGACGCCGATCAGGTGGACCTTGGCCAGGCGGAGTCCGGGCAGCTCCAGCAGCGTCTCCAGGCCGCAGGCGACGGTGAAGAGGCGGTCGCTGAAGCTGATGTAGGAGGGGTCGCCGTTGCGGATGAGGCGCACGCGCCGCAGCCCGGCCGTGCCCAGCACCCGGTCCGCGCTGCGGCCCGTGTTGAGGCGGTAGCGGACGGGGTAGGTGTCGCGGTCCTGGCGGCCGTAGAGACGGCGGGTGAAGAAGTCGTGGTAGCGGTTGGGCACGGCCCGGACCAGCCAGGTGTTGTAGTTCCAGGCGTTGGGGGTGAGGAAGATCAGCCGGCCCCCGGGGCGGAGCACGCGGTGGATCTCCCGGGCCGCGGCTCCGGGGTCCTCCAGGTGCTCCGCGACCCAGGCCATGGTCACGAGGTCGAAGGATTCGTCAGGGAGGGGGATGTGCTCGACCCGGCCGACCACGGGGTGCCGCACCACCCGGTTGCGGGCCAGCGCCTGCGCGTCCGGGTCCAGGCCGTAGACGTGCGGGGTCACGCCGTAGGTGTCGGCCAGGAAGTCGGCGTGGCCGCAGCCGACGTCGAGGACGCGGGTCTCGGGACCGAGGTGGGCCGCGATGGCGAGGCGGTACAGCGTGTGGCTGTCGCTCCAGCCCGGCCGGCGCCGCGCGTAGGCGGCGCGGTAGCGCTCCTGGCGCAGCACCCCGGAGGGCAGCGGGCGCGTCGCGGGCGGCGTCGCGGCCGGCGTCTCCGGCCCTATGGGAGGCCCCCCGACGGCGGGACCGGCGTTGCTCCCCACGACCGCCCCAGCCTAGCTCGGGGCCGCGCCCTGGGGCGGCGGATCGGGCCGCTGGGCCAATTTCCATGCAAACAGTGGAGTTTGACTAAACTGACCGCATGACCCGCTCCCAGCTCTTCAGCTTCCCCAACCCCGTCAACGACCTGGCGGCCCGGACGGTGGCAGCCGGGGTGGTGGTGATCGGGCTGACCGCCATCCTGGCCCAGCTGCCCTGGCTCTCGGCGCTGCTGGCCGCCGGCTTCCTGGCCCGGGTCGCCACCGGGCCCACGCTCAGCCCCCTGGGCCAGCTGGCGACGCGCGTCGTGGCCCCGCGCCTGGGCCCGCCCCGGCCGGTGCCGGGACCGCCCAAGCGCTTCGCCCAGGCGATGGGCGCCACCCTCACCGTGACCGCGACCATCACCTACTTCGCGCTCGGGCTGACCGTCGTCACCTACGTCCTGCTCGGGGCCGTGGTCCTGGCCGCCACCCTGGAGTCCGCCTTCGGGCTCTGCATCGGCTGCCGCCTCTTCGCCGGCCTGATCCGCCTGGGCGTGATCCCGGAGAGCGTCTGTGAGGCCTGCGCCGACATCCACGGCCCGGTGGCG